>DATHSE010000135.1:0-20399 GCA_035464455.1 Anaerolineae bacterium
CGATCTGGGCGACGTAGACGTTGCCGTAGGCCCGCGCGATGGCGCCCAGGTCCTTGCGGCCGGTGCCCTTGCCGGCAGCCGCGAACTTGGCCACCGCTCCGCGCGGCGTGGCCTTGGAGGCCTGGCCACCCGTGTTGGAGTAGACCTGCGTGTCGAGCACGAGGAGGTTGACGTCCCGGCCCGAGCTGAGGGCCTGGTCGAGACCGCCGAAGCCGATGTCATAGGCCCAGCCGTCACCGCCCATGATCCAGACGCTGGTGCGAAGGAGGTCACCGGACAGCGACAGGAGCGTATCGGCGTCGGCCTTCTGATCGCCGCCGATGTCTGCCAGCGCAGTGCGCAGCTTGTCGACCGACTCGCGCTGCCGCGCGATGGCAGCCTCGTCGCCCTGCTCGTTCTCGAGGATCTCTGTCACCAGCTCGGCTCCGAGGAGCGGCGTCAGCTTCTTGAGCAGCTGCCTCGCCTGCTTCGTCTGGACGTCGAGCGCAAGGCGCATGCCCAGGCCGAACTCGGCGTTGTCCTCGAAGAGCGAGTTGTTCCAGGCAGGTCCGCGGCCCGCGGCGTTGAAGGCCCACGGCGTCGTCGGCAGGTTGCCGCCGTAGATCGACGAGCAGCCGGTGGCGTTGGCCACGACCATGCGATCGCCGAAGAGCTGGCTGACGAGCTTGACATACGGCGTCTCGCCGCAGCCGGAGCACGCGCCGGAGAACTCGAAGAGCGGCTCCAGGACCTGTGAGCCCTTGATGGTGTCGCGGGGCAGCAGGCTGCGGTCGAGCTCGGGGATCGAGAGGAACTCGTCCCAGCGCTTCCGCTCGGCCTCCACATGCTCCCGGTAGGGCTCCATGTTGATGGCCTTGTGCTTGACCTCGGTCTTGGACTTGGCGGGGCAGACGTCCACGCAGACGCCGCAGCCGGTGCAGTCGTCGGGCGTGACCTGGATGGTCAGCCGGTAGTTCTCCAGCTCGCGCGAGCGGAAGTCCTTGGACTTGAAGTCGCTCGAGAGCTTGCCCAGCTCTGCCTCGGGGTAGACCTTCATGCGGATGGCCGCATGCGGGCAGACCATGGCGCACTTGCCGCAGTCGATGCAGATGGCCTCGTCCCAGACGGGGATCTCCTGGGCGATGGCGCGCTTCTCCCACTTGGTGGTGCCGGTGATGAAGGAGCCGTCCACGGGGAAGGCGCTCACCGGCAGCAGGTCGCCCTGGCCGGCCATGATGCGGGCGGTCACGTTCTTGACGAAGTCGGGCGCCTCGTCGGGGACGATGGCCGAGATCTCGACCGACGCCGGGGCCGGCCCGGTCTCCACCTTGTGCAGCCGCTCGAGCGAGAGGTCGATGGCGGCGAAGTTCCGCTGCACCACCTTCTCACCGCGCTTGCCGTACGAGTCCTCCACGAACTTCTTGATGGCCGCGATGGCCTCGTCCTCGGGCAGCACACCCGAGAGCTTGAAGAAGCAGGGCTGCATCACGGTGTTGATGCGGTTGCCCATGCCGACCTCGGCGGCGACGGCGAAGGCATCGATGACGTAGAGGTGGATGCCCTTGTCGATGATCTGCTGCTGGACCTTGCTGGGCAGGTGCTCCCAGACCTCGTCCGGCCCATAGGGGCTGTTGAGCAGGAAGGTGGCACCCTGCTTGGCACGGTCGAGGACCGGCATCTTGGCCAGCAGGCCGAACTGGTGGCAGGCCACGAAGTCGGCGGCCTGGATCTCGTAGGTGGACTCGATGACCTCGGGTCCGAAACGCAGGTGCGACACAGTCACCGCACCCGACTTCTTGGAGTCGTAGACGAAATGGCCCTGCGAGTAGAGCTCGGTGCCCTCGCCGATGATCTTGACCGAGGCCTTGTTGGCACCCACGGTGCCATCCGAGCCGAGGCCGAAGAACATGGCTTGCACCTGCCCGGCCGGCCGCGGTCGCACGAACTCGCTGTCGATGGGCAGGCTCAGGTTGGTGACATCGTCGTAGATGCCGACGGTGAAGTGCCGCTTCGGTGCGTCCTTGGCCAGCTCGTCGAAGACGGGCTTGACCATCTGGGGTGTGAACTCCTTGGACGAGAGGCCGTAGCGACCACCGATGATGCGCGGTACCACGGCGAACGGCGCGGCGGCACTGTCCATGGCCTCGCTGATGGCGGCCACGGTCGCGAGGTAGAACGGCTCGCCCACCGCGCCCGGCTCCTTAGTCCGGTCGAGCACGGCGATGGACTTGACGGTCTTGGGGAGCGCCGCGATCAGCTCCTCCGACGGGAACGGCTGGAACAGGCGCACCTGTACCATGCCGACCTTCTCGCCGGCGCCGGTCATGACCTCGACCGTCTCCTTGACGGCGCCGGTTCCGGAGCCCATGACCAGGATGACACGCTCGGCGTCGGGCGCGCCGGTGTAGGTGACCAGGTCGTACTGGCGGCCGGTGCGCTGCGAGAGCTCGGCCATCACCTCAGCCACGATGCCCTTGACGGAATCCGTGTATGGGTTGGCCGCCTCGCGCGCCTGGAAGAAGACGTCCGGGTTCTGAGCGGTGCCGCGTACGACCGGAGCTTCGGGCGACATGCCGCGAGCGCGGAACGCCAGCACGTCCTCCTCGCGCACCAGTGCGCGCAGGTCGCTCTGGTCGAGCACGGCGATCTTGTCCACCTCGTGGGAGGTGCGGAAGCCGTCGAAGAAGTGCAGGAACGGGATGCGCGAGCGCAGGGTGGCCGCGTGGGCCACCAGCGCGAGATCCTGGACCTCCTGGACGGATGCTGCGGCGAGCATCGCCCAGCCACAGGAGCGAGCTGACATCACGTCGCTGTGATCACCGAAGATCGACAGGGCATGGGTGGCAATGGCACGAGCCGAGACGTGGATGACCGAGGGGGTCAGCTCGCCGGCGATCTTGAACATGTTGGGGATCATCAGGAGCAGGCCCTGCGATGCCGTGAAGGTGGAGCCGAGAGCCCCCTTCTGCAGCGCGCCGTGAAGCGCGCCGGCGGCACCCGCTTCGGACTGCATCTCGACCACATCGGGCACGACGCCCCAAAGGTTGGGCTTGCCCTGGGCGGCCCAGTCATCGGTGTGTTCCGCCATCGGCGAGGCCGGCGTGATCGGATAGATCGAGATGACCTCGCTCAGCTGGTACGCGATACGGGCGGCGGCCTCGTTCCCGTCGAGACACTCCCATCTCTGGGCCATGTGTCAGGCCTCCTTGGTGTGTAGGCTTTGGCTCACCCGGGCTCCACCAGCGTGGAACCGGGTTCGGGGGCAGGCCCGCAACCAGGGATGGCCGCGGGTCCTGACTAGTGTGCACCGGCCGGCGGCTCCGGCGGCAGGGCCGATAGGCCCCCCGTGAGGCAGGTGAGCGGTCACCTCTGCGCCCTGTCGCTCGGACCTCGCTCGCGGTGCCGCTGCCGTCACGCGGTCAGCGTCGTCGCCGTCACTCGAGGCCGCGCGCGAATACGCGCGCGAGGTCATCATGTCCGCAGGGTCGCATGCCATGGTGGGGACACCGGCGATCCGTCGGTCGCCCTGACCCATCCGGCGGGCAGGACCGACACATGGCGGTTACGCTGAAGCCCCAGGGAGGACCAGATGCAACGGAACGTGTGGCGAGCATTCCTGCTCGCGATGACCATGATGATCGTGGGCGCCTTGCCCGCGATGGCCCAGTCGGAAGATGGCTGGCTGCTCTCATCGGAGGACGACAACGTCCTCATCGGCATCCAGCGCGACATCACCGTCGGGCCAACCGATACCGCTGACGGCGTCATCGTGGTTGACGGCGATGCCCTCATCCTCGGCGCGGTCGAGGGTCTCTTCGCCGTGGACGCCAACGTCACCTTGAGCGGCGCGTCCGCGAGCGTGAAGAACCTCTTCACCATCGGCGGGACGCTGGAGGTCGGACCGGGCGCGAGCTTCGAAGAACTCGTCTACTCGGGGACAGAGTGGACGGTCGACCCGGCCGCCAGCGAAGGCCAGGTCACCAACGCCCAGGAAGAACTGGTGGGGGCATTGGCGGCCTTCGTGGCGCTGCTCGTGGTGGGACTGATCTTCCTCGCCATCGGCGCGTTCATCGCCTGGCTGGCCGTGACGCTGCTGGTCATCGCCTTCGGCACCCAGCAGGTCCGACGCGCCGCCGCAACCATCAGCAACGACGTGCTCAAGACCATCGTCGTGGGCCTGTTGATGCTGATCGTCCCCACCATCGTGTTCGGGCTGCTCTTCGTGACCATCGTGGGCATCCCGCTGGCCATCGGCCTGATGCTGCTGTGGGGCCTCGTGATCGGGCTCGGCCAGATCGTGGTGGGCGTCTGGATCGGCGAGCGCATCCTGCCGCGCGCCCGCAGCGCCAACCGGCCGTACGGTGCGGCCTTCCTGGGCATGCTCATCCTGCTGCTGCTCTCATGGACCGGAGTGGTCCCGCTGCTCGCGGGCATCTTCGGCACCGGCGCCGTCACCCTGGCCGGCTGGCGCGTGCTGCGGAGCGGTGGCGTGCCGCCTGTGCCTCCCGGCTACATCGACCCCTACGGCGGGTACTACGGCCAGCCGATGCCGGTCCCGCCGATCCCATACGCGCCGCCCTACGCTCCGCCTCCGCCGTACGCTCCGCCTCCGCCCCCGCCCGGCCAGTGGCCGCCACAGGGTGGTCAGCCGCCCGGCGCCTGGCCACAGGGCTAGCAGCACCGCTCATGGCCCCGTCGCACGGTCTGTACCGACCGGGCGGCGGGGCTTCTTGATGAGGCCGCCCAGGCCGATGGCTCAGCCGCGCCGGCCGTGGGCCAGGCCGGCGTCGATGATGATGGGGCGCAGGCCTTGCCGCAGGAACCAGCTCTCGCGTGTGAGCAACCCGTCGAGGTGCGCCAGCCGTTCGAGCGTGTCGGGCGCCTCCAGCAGCTCCTGGCGGACGCCCAGGTCGACTTGGATGAGCGCTGTCAGGACGTAGGAGAGCGCGGTCGGGTCGTCGGTGCCGATGAGCCGGCGCGCCGCCGCCATCAGCAGCCTTCGTCGCTGCTCGGGCGAGACGTCGGCGGCGTTCTCGGCAAGCGTGCCGAGCTCGTCGACGTCGGGCTCGTCGGTCCCGGCCGCTCCTGACGCTGCCACATCCGGCGCCTCTGCCACACCCGCGTCCTCCTCATCCGGCTCTGCCCCCTCCTCCATCTCGATCTCGAACTCGATCTCGATCTCGGGGCCATCCGCGTCATCAGCCGGCTGCAGCAGCTCCAGGTACTCCAGGAAGTGCTGCCCCACGCGCTGCGCACGGTCGTGGAGCTCAGGCTCGGGGCCGGTCGGCTCGTCCAGCAGGCTGACGCGACCGAGCAGGTATGGCTCGGAGACGTTGTCGAGGTCCTCCAGCCGGAACCGCTGCTGCCCAACGGTGAGGATATCGAGTCGCCCGTCGGGGTAGGCGCCGGCGCGACGGATGGCGGCGGTCGTGCCGACAGCGGCGATGTGGCCCCGCAGCGGACCCACCTCAGGCCCATCGCGCAACAGCACTACGCCGAAGGGCTCGCCGCGCTCGATGCAGCGCCCGATCATGAGCCGGTAGCGCTCCTCGAAGATGTGCAGCGGCAGTGCCACCCCGGGGCAGAGCACGGAGCGAAGCGGGAAGATGGGGATCTCGGTCACGAGCTCCATCCTCACACAGAATCGGAAAGACGAGCCCGCTTGGGGCTCGTCTGCCTTGAGCTGGAGCCGCCGCGGCTCAGTGGCCGCAGGCGCCCGGTGCGCCGGCCGATTCCTCGGTGCGGAAGCTGCTGCCACAGCCGCAGCCCGACACGGCGTTGGGGTTGTTGACGGTGAAGCCGGCGCCCATCAGCGTGTCGACGTAGTCGATCTCCGAACCCATCAGCACCTGCGTCGACTGGGGATCGACGTACACGCTGATGCCCTTGGACTGGACGCGAACGTCTTCCTCAGCGGGCTGGTCCTCGAGCATCATGCCGTAGCGGTAGCCGCTGCAGCCGCCGCTGTAGACGTAGACACGCAGGCCCACGTTGGGGTCGGTCTCGTCCTTGGTCAGCTCGGTGAGCTTGGCCACCGCGGCGTCGGACAGGGTGACGAGCGGCGTGGCCTCGGGCTCGGCGGGCGGGACGGTCTGGGGAGTCTGGGGCTGCGTCTCGAGCATCGAGTGAGGACCTCCGGGAACGTAGGCGTCGGTGCGGACTTCTCCGCGGGACTAAATCCTACCTTCCCGCTAAGGATTGGGCAAGAGCCCGGTGTTCCGTCGCGCTGACTGCTTCCTGACGAGCCGCCAGTGCATAGCAGGGCGGTCTGCGATGGTCCCGAGCCGTACCCACGGGTGATGGGCCCCGGGGGCGTCGACCGGCAGGCTGCACGCATGCCTGGGCGACCCACACGCATCACGAGCTTGGCCATGGCGCTGGCGGCGCTGCTGGCCGTCTCGCTCATCGGACCGGCGACCGCTGACATCGGCGTGGCGCGCGTCGTGAGCGCCGAGACGTACGCCAGGAGCCTGCTGAACTGCACGCGCAGCGGTGGCTGGGTAGAGCCTGACGGCAGCTGCATCGATCGCGGCAGCGGCAAGCATTCCGCCTACCGCAAGCCACTTCCCGAGCATCGGGGCATCAGCCGCAAGGTCGCCTGGCCCTGGGCACGGGCGATGGTCGCAAATGACGTCTGCGGCCACGTCATCTCCGGCAAGCCGGAGCTGGGCACACGCCTCGCCAGGAAGGGCTTCTCCCACCGCTATTACGGCGAGAACGTCGGCTGTGGCTGGGGCCACGGCTCAGCACACGACGTCGTGCTCGCCACGCACCTTGCGATGCAGGCCGAGAAGCCGACCGGGGGCGGGCACTGGAAGAACATGAAGAATCCCGGCTACCGGAGCGTGGGCATCGGCGTCGCCACGCGAGACGGCACGACCATGGTGGTCTACGACTTCTACGGCAGGCGCTGGTAGCGCGCTCGGCGCGTCAGGCCCCTGGGTTCTCGACGATGGTGGCGATGCCCTGCCCCACGCCGATGCACATGCTGGCGAGGCCATAGCGAGCACCCCGGGCGCGCAGCTCGTGGGCCAGCATCGTCAGCAGCCGTGCGCCGCTCATGCCCAGCGGGTGGCCCAGGGCGATGGCTCCACCATTGACGTTGACGCGCTCCGGATCGAGCCCCAGCTCACGGATGCAGGCGATCGACTGGCTGGCGAAGGCCTCATTGAGCTCGACCAGATCGAGATCCGCGACGGACAGCCCGGCGCGCTCGAGCGCTCTGCGGCTGGCTGGCACCGGACCCATGCCCATCACCGACGGGTGCACGCCGGCGACGGCCGTGCTGATGACGCGGGCCAGCGGCCGCAGGCCCAGCTCGCCGGCGCGCTCCGCCTCGACCAGCAGGATGGCAGCCGCGCCATCGTTGATGCCCGAGGCGTTGCCGGCGGTGACGGTGCCAGCCTCGCGAAAGGCGGGCGCAAGCCCGGCCAGGGCCTCGGCGGTGGTGGACGGACGGGGGTGCTCGTCGCGCGCCACCAGGAGCGGGGGGCCGTCGGGCTGTGGCACCTCCACCGGTACGATCTGGCTCTCGAACCGTCCGGATGCGATGGCATCCGCCGCCCGTCGCTGACTGCGAAGCGCGAAGGCGTCCTGCTCTTCGCGTGTGATGCCCCACTGGGCGGCCACGACCTCCGCCGTCTCGCCCAGCGGCACGACCGGATAGGCCGCCTGCATGCGCGGGTTGACGAAGCGCCAGCCTAGCGTCGTGTCGGCACGCTCGGGCGGTGCATCCGAGCCCAGCTCCGGCTTGAGCTCCACGATGGGTGCGCGGCTCATCGATTCCACCCCGCCGGCGATCATGACCTCGCCATCGCCAGCCATGATGGCGTGGGCGGCGCTGTTGACCGCCTGCAGTCCCGAGCCGCACAGGCGGTTGACCGTCTGGCCGGCGACCTCGACCGGCAGGCCGGCCAGCAGCACGGCCATGCGAGCCACGTTGCGGTTGTCCTCGCCGGCACCGTTGGCATTGCCGAGGACGACATCGTCGATGAGGGCCGGGTGGATGCCGCTGCGCTCCACGGCAGCGCGCACCACCAGCGCGGCGAGATCGTCGGGTCGGACCGACCGCAGTGCGCCATCGCGCCGGCCGATCGGCGTTCGCACCGCATCGATGATCCAGGCCTCGCGCAGTCGGCGTTCGGGGTCGCGCTTCACGCGTTGATGCTAGCGCCCACGCGCGACGGGCACGACTCCTCGACGCTCGTTCACACGGTGGCCATCTGCCACAACAGGGTCGCCACCCGGTACTGGTCGCCTGATCGACCCTCGACCAGGGACTCGATGGCACGGAGCCGGTCGACGACGTGACGCAGGCCCGCGCGGTCCACCATCTCGAAGGGGCCCAGCGGATGACCGGCAGCGCGCATGACGCTGTCGATCAGCGGCGGCGACCCCACTCCGTCCTCCACCACACGGTAGGCCTCGTTGACCATCGCCAGCTCCAGGCGCTCGACGATGGCCCCGGGAGACAGGACGGCTGAGGCCGGCAGCGGCGCAGCCGGGTTCACGCCTGCCGGCGCAGGGATCGCCACATCCGGGATGGCCTCCGTGTCCAGGTAGCGGTAGAAGCCACGACCGGCGGCGCGCCCGCAGCGGCCCTCCTCAACCAGGCGGACCTGCAGGCCGGGTGGTGCGAAGCGATCGCCCGGCGGATACATCCGGCTCAATGTGCGATCGAGAGCGAGGTCCGCGTCGAGCCCGATCTCGTCAAGCCGACGCAATGGCCCCAGCGGGTACCCGGCTGCCTCCAGGGCGATGTCGATGTCCAGCACGCCGGCCTCGCCGGCCTCAAGCAGGCGGACGGCCTCGATGGCATACGGCCGACCCACGCGCTGGAGGATGAGCTCGGCGGCCGTGGCAGGCTCGCGGGCGCCGCTCATGCGCCGGTCGTCCCGCGCAGGAACTGCAGCATCACCGTGTTGAAGGCCGCGGGACGCTCGGCCACCACCACGTGACCCACACCAGGGGCGACGAAGAGCCGAGCGTCCGGCAGCCGCTGACGCAGCGCGACGGCTTGCTCCAGCGGCACCCACGGATCCCGGTCGCCGTAGGCCAGCAGGATGGGCAGACGCGCCCGGCGCAGCTGCTCCGGGGTAGGCAGCGGCCCTGCCACGATGTCGTCGCGGATGGCCACCATCAGCCGCTTCCACGCCCCCGTCCCCTGGACCGGGTCGTGCCGCCGAGCCATCCGCTGGGCCCATGCCGCGTCCTCTCGCTCGATCCTCTGGGGATCCATCAGGCGACGTGCCACGCTGCTGCGCGGCTCCCGCTCCACGCCCACAGCAGCCAGGACTGCGCTGATGACCCGTTCCGGGTAGGTGGCGGCCAGCGCCAGCGCCGTGCCCGCTCCCATCGACAGCCCGGCCAGGTGAAACCGCTCCAGCCCCAGGGCATCGGCGAAGGCGACGGCATCGGCCAGCAGCATGGCATGGCTCCAGCCCTCCGAGGTGTCCCAACGGGTGGCAGCGTGGCCGCGCGCATCAGGCAGGTACAGGCGGAAGTGCTTGCGCAGCACCGACCGCTGGGCGGCCCAGTCCTCGGTGGCCGACGAGGTGGCGGCGTGCAGCAGGAGCAGCGGAGGGCCTTCGCCCTCGGAGGTGTACGCGATGTCGAGCCCGTTGGCATGGATGCTGGCCATGACGCCGATGTTCGCACGGGGCAGGTAGGCTGTGACACCTGATGACGAACGACGACCTGCGCGTCCGCCGTGCCGCGCACCGCGCCAGCTACGACCGCGAAAGCGTCAACCGGATCGTGGATGCCGCGCTCATCGCCCACGTCGGCACCGTCCGCGATGGCAAGCCCGTGGTCGTCCCCATGCTGGCGGTGCGCGATGGCGACTGGCTGCTGCTGCACGGGTCCCCCGCCAGCGGGACCATGCGGCGTGGCCGTGGCCAACCCGTCTGCGTGGAGATGACGCTCCTCGACGGCCTGGTGCTGGCACGCTCGGCGTTCCACCACTCGCTCAACTACCGCTCAGTGGTGATCCACGGTCAGGCCGAGATCATCAGCGACGTGGGTGAGCGAGCCCGCGTCCTGGAGCTGTTCGTCGAGCGCCTGGTGCCGGGACGGGGGGCCCAGCTGCGCCCGACCACCGAGGTCGAGATACGACAGACCGCGGTACTCCGTGTGTCGCTTGCGCAGGCCTCGGCCAAGGTCCGCAGCGGGCCCCCCAACGACGACCCCGAGGACTACCAGTCCGGAGCCTGGGCCGGTGTGCTGCCGGTCAGCATGAGCGTCGGACGGCCGGAGCCGGATCCACGCCTCGAACCCGGCATCGACACGCCCCAGAACGTGCGCGACCTGGCCGGGACGATCCGCTGAGCGTCCGGCATCCGGTCGGCGACGCACCGAGCCCGCGCTAGCGCCCCTCCTTGAAGGCCTGGTACAGGCCCGGCAGCAGCGCACTCGGGTCGGCATAGAAGTCGTCCGGGTCCACCTCGATGCGGGCGCGCGCGGAGGGTGGCGAGATCGCCGGACGCGAGGCCACGAAGTCGCGGATCACCTGGGCGTGGGGCTTCAGGGAGCCGTCGGGCCGCACCAGGCCGAAATGGCGCTCGTGGAGCTTGGTATCGCAGGGTGGCCGATCCCACAGCTGCTGGTGATAGTCCGCGTAGCACCAGACCATCGCTCCCCGCGAACCCACCTCCACCAGCCGCGGGAGGACCTGCTCGAGGTGCTCGGCCAGCACCTCTTCCGACAGCATGATCTGGCGCGAGGTCTGGCCCAGTGCCTGCCACTCCCAGGTCGTGGTGCCGGCGCCCGGGGGCGCGGTGCAGGCTCCGAACTCCTCCATCATCGTGGGCTTGCCCGACAATGCCGCCGTCAGGGCCGTGGCGAAGGGAACGGCGTCGGGATCGAGCGCGGTGGCGCCGAAGTTGGCATAGATCGGGTAGGTGTGCATGACCGCCAGGTCGGCATGCTCGAACATGCGGTCGACGCGCAGCCCGTTGGCGCTCGACATCAACGATGGCGAGTGCAGGCCGACCGTTCGGTGGCGCCCGGGATCCAGCTCAGCGATGACCCCGAACATGCGCTGGGCCCACGATGGGCCGGCCTCGGCGTGGGACGGGACCGCGAAGTTGTCCGGCTCGTTGCCCAGGTTCCAGGCCCAGACGCCGGCATGGCCGCGCAGCCGCCCCACGACCTCGCGCAGCAGCCGCTCCGCGGCGTCCAGCGCCACGGGGTCGACGAACGGATCGCGGTATGGGCCGGCGTCGACGTTGTCACCGCTCACGACCTGCCGGCCCTCGGGGACGGGCAGCTGGCCGCCCAGCAGCCACGGCGGCGCCCAGTTGGGCCCGCTCATGTGGCCGGTGAAGAAGGTCACGTCCAGGCCCAGCTCGCGCTCGGCCGCCACGTCAGCCACTGCCTCCAGGTTTGCCAGTGCGACCGGTGAGACCGCGTCGGGTGTCGGCTGGAAGTCCTCCCACAGCAGGAAGATGCGCACCAGCGACATGCCAAGGCCGGCGATGACGTCGAACTCTGCGGCCACCTCGTCGCGCTCGAAGTCCTTCCACCAGTACATCGCCTTGCGGCGTGGCCAGTAGTTCACGCCGACCGGAAAGGCGCGCCCGACGTCCAGGTCACCGAGGCTCATTCTGCCACCCGTACCAGCTCGAAGATGCGGGCTGCGAAGTCGCCCCGTTCCTGCGACTCCCAGGCGTGGTCATCGAGGAAGAGTCCCGCCGCCATCAGCTCATCGCCACCGCGCTGCATCACGTTGGCGCGGCCGATCCAGTCCTCCGCGTCGGGCCAGACGCTGACGTCGTAGCGTGCCGCCGGATCGAGCCCACGCAGGCGAAGCCAAGAGGGTCCCGGCAGCGGCCGTGACAACGTCCGGTACCAGCCCACCAGCGCGCGGGCAGCATCGTCGGCGACCACCATCCAGGCGGTCTCGTTGCCATCGCCCTCGAAGGGGCTGACAAGGCGGTGGAAGCGGCCGCCGTGCAGCAGCTCACGTCGCTGCTTGTACCACGCGATCTGCTGCCGCACGCGCTCGTGCTCGACATCATCGAGCTTGCGCGGATCCAGCTCATAGCCGAGGTTGCCGAAGAAGGCTACTGCCGCGCGCGTGTCGAGCGGCGTCACCCGACCGACCTGGTGGTTCGGCACCGCCGAGACGTGCGCCCCCAGGGCCACCAGCGGATACACCAGCGAGCTGCCGTACTGGATGCGCTGGCGTTCGACGGCGTCGGTGTCGTCGCTGGTCCACACCTGCGGAGCGAAGGCCAGCATGCCCGGGTCGTTGCGGCCGCCGCCGCTGGCGCAGGACTCGAAGAGGATGTCGGGGAACCGGTCTCTGAGGCGCGCGTAGAGATCGTAGACACCGAGCATGTAGCGGTGGAAGAACTCGTTCTGCCGCTCCGGCGGCAGCGAGGCCCCGTAGGGCTCGGTGATGACGCGGTTCATGTCCCACTTGACGTAGGCGATGGGCGCACTGTCGAGCACCGCGCCGATGACCCGCTCAAGGTGATCGACGACGTCGCCGTTGGACATGTCGAGCACGTACTGGTTGCGGATCTCCGAGCGCGGGCGACCGGGGAAGCCGACGGCCCACTGGGGGTGCTCCTCGAAGAGCCGGCTGCGCGGGTTGACCATCTCCGGCTCGATCCAGATGCCGAAGAGCAAGCCCAGCTCGTTGATGCGACGCACCAGCTCGGGCAGGCCGGAGGGCAGCTTGCGCAGGTCCACGGTCCAGTCGCCCAGCGAGGAGGTGTCGTCATCACGCTGCCCGAACCAGCCATCGTCGAGCACGAACAGCTCGACACCCAGGTCCCGGGCGGCGGCAGCCATCTCGACGAGCGCGTCTTCATCGAAGTCGTAGTACACGCCCTCCCAGCTGTTGAGCAGGACGGGTCGAGGCTTGTCGCGCCAGGAGCCGCTGACGAGCCGTTCGCGGTAGAGCCGGTGGTAGGCGTCGGACACGCCGCCCACGCCCTCCTCGGTCCAGACCATCACCGCCTCGGGGATCTGCAGGTCCATGCCAGGAGTGATCTGCCAGCGGACGGTGTCGGGTTCCAGGCCGATGCGGGCACGCACGGTGTCGTACGGGTCGACCTCGACCTGGGCCAGGAAGTTGCCGGAGTACACCAGCGACATGCCGATGGCCTCGCCCGCCGCTTCGGTGGTGGACGGGCGACGCAACAGGATGAACGGGTTCTGCTGGTGCCCGCTCGAGCCGCGTTGGCTGCGCATGGAGCGCGTGCCCGGCAGCAGCGGTGCGTCCACGAGGTTGGCCTCACGCGCCCAGGCGCCGCTGAGCTGCACCAGGTGCCAGTCGGGATCGGGCAGGTCGAGCGTGGCGCTCATGGCCGTCGTCAGCTTGACATCAGCGCCGCCGTCGTTGATGACACGCATGCTGCGGGTGACGATGGGTCGGTCGGCGTAGATGGTGGTCAGGAGTCGGACGTGGAAGTTGGAGTTGCCGTCGACGAGCAGGATCTCGACGGTGTCGGCCTCCTGGTCGGCCTCGGTATAGGTGCTGGGCAGGCCATCGAGCGGGGGCTTGCCCGGCGAGATGCCGTGCTCGCGATACACCAGGTCGAGCACGGTGCTTCCATCGGCGTGCCGGACCGTCAGCCCGGGAACACGGAAGTCGCCGCTGCCAGCCGTCGGCAGCTCCATCGGCGTCGGGTCCAGGACCTGGTTGAAGCGGGTGATGAACGAGCGGCGCAGGAGGTGCGAGTAGTCGCGCTCGGTGGCCAGGCGGGACCCGAAGTAGAGGTGTGCAAGCGTCCCCGATTCCAGCACCCGCATGATGTAGCTGATGCGGTCGTTGTGCAGGTGCAGCTGTCGCCCGTCCTTGCGCCATTCGATGGGCATACCCGGCTGGCTCCTTACTTCGTTGGCGGCAGCGCCGACGAACATCGACGGCCCCGCTCGAGCCGATGGTACGTCGCCCCGATGCACGCAGCGTGACGACAGGGCCGGAAGTAGCTACGATACGAGCCGTCTTGGACAACCCTTGTACTGAGGATCTCGCCCGTGAAGAAGACCATCATCGCCGCCGCGCTCGTGTTGAGCCTCGCCATCGTCGCCTGTGACGACGGGGGCGACGCAACGGCAGAGCCCACCGCCGAAGCGGTGGCGACGGAGGCCGCCGAGGCCGTCGAGACCATGGCAGCTGAGGCCGAGGAGGCCGTCGAGACCATGGCAGCTGAGGCCGAGGAAGTCGTCGAGGAGGCCGAGGAAGCCGTCGAGGACGCCGTCGAGTCTCCCGCCGCCTGAGGCCCGCCCGACACGAAGCACGGCCGCCCGGATGCTCCGGGCGGCATTCGTGTGTATGGGTCCCCCGTTCAGCTCCAGTCCGGCTCATACGGAAGGCGCGCCAGCACCCAGTAGCCGCGCTCCTCGCCGGGCCCCGCGTCAAGCGTGCCTCCGAGCCTGACCACCGCGTCGCGGGCCTCGACCAGGCCGCTCGTCTCGGTGACGGGGTCGGCGCTGGTGCTGATGCCGTCGTCGACGACCTCGATCTGCAGCTCGTCGGGCTCGTAGCGGATGACCACGTCGGAGCGCGCCGAGGTGGTGCCGTTCAGCGTCGCCATCAGCGCCTCGTGCACCACCCGGTAGGCGATGGCATCAAGGTCAGCGGTGAGCGGCAGCGGCCGGCCCTCGATGCGCATGGCCACCGGCAGGCCGGCCGCGGTCACCTGTTCGATGAGGTAGTCGACGTCGGCCAGCCCGGGTTGCGGCTCCGGCAGCGGCGCGCCATCGGGCGAGAGCAACACGCCGGTGAGCCGCTGTGTCTCCTCCAGTGCCTCCGTTCCCGCCGCCTCCACCACGAGCAACGAGCGGTGGGCCGCGCGCGGGTCGTCGTCGAGCGTGCGACGTGCATCGCGCGAGTGCAGCACGACCGCGCTCATGGCGCGTTCGATGACATCGCGCAGCTCACGCACGGTGTCGTCACGGCCGGCCGAATCCGGCACCGCCACGCCTGCCTCCCAGTCGAGGTCGCCCACGACACGCTCGTCGCCGCGGCCGAGACGGATGCTGCGCACCGCCAGCCCGAGCAGCCATGCACCGAGCAGCGCCAGCACCGGCGCCACGTGGACCTCGGCCACGAGCGTCCCGTCGAACGCGCGGATGGTCACCAGGCCCAGCATCGCGCCCACGCCCAGCGCGCCCACCTGCGCTGAGCGCCCGCCGGCCCACGCACCCACGGAGTAGCACGTCAGCACGAGTCCGGCCAGCAAGCCGTAGCTGGGAGCGTCTCCGGCGCGCCCGGCCACGCCCAGCGCGAGCAGCGCCAGCGTCAGCGGCAGCAGCGGGAACCGGGTGCGCATCGCCGTCGACAGCAGGAAGGCGGCGATGACACCGAGCGCGAGGGCCTCGTCGATCTCGACGTCTGCCAGCAGGGGCTCGCCGATGGTGGTGCCATCGGCGAGGTACACCTCCAGCAGGAACGCGCCCGCCAGCACGACCGCCACCAGCGTGTCGACGTGTGCGCGCAAGAACCGCAGGACTCCCACGCGCGGAGGCTACCGTGCCGGCGGGGTCGCCTGCCGCATGATCGCGGGGCCCGCGAACGCTGCTGCCAGGATCTAGGCGCGAGCGCTGCCGTCCCAGTAGCGCTGCGCCAGGGCCAGGGCGTCCCTGCCGCACTGTGCGCCCATGACCCGCCCTTGCAGGTCGTCGGCGGCGACGTGGATGCCACCGTACAAGCGCGAGATGCCCGCCTGGTCGGCAGCGTCGTAGTAGGTCGCCCACTGCAGCTCGATGTCCTGGCTGGGGCCCTGTTCGAAGTCGAGCGAGTCCTTCGCGAACTTCCAGCTGCTGAGGCCTGCAGGGAAGTACTCGCTGCCGGTCATGGCTGCCAGCACCTCCGCACCGGCACGGCTGAAGGCCGAGTGGCCGCTGACGTAGGCGGCGAACGCGGGGGTGACGAAGGTTTCGAGCTGGTAGGGAACCCATTCGACCGCCCGGATCCAGTCCACCCCGCCGAGCTCAGCCTTGCTGTCGTCGGGGTTGCCCGACCAGGCCAGAACGGCGATCTCGCCGATGTGCTCGGCGAGGTGGCGGTGGCGCTGCCCGGCAGCTGCCGAGCTCTTCGTGATGAGCTCGACCTCGCCGGGGACGAGCGGTAGCCCGTCCGGGTGGTACGCGGGCAGGTCAGGGTCGCTCGATTGGCCCAGTCCCCCCATCCAGCGGATCATCGAGATGGGTCGCACGTAGTCATAGTGTCCCTTCGCGCCCCAGGCTGCGATGGCAGCATCGTGAACGGCACCGTTCAGGGCGAGGTAGAGCTTGACATCCCACTCGAGCGGGTCCAGTGACGTACCCACGCCACCGATGCGGCGCTCGAAGCCGGGCATGTCGCTGACGCTGTTGGCGATGGCGTTCCAGTGGCCCGGCGGCGTCTCCGACTCGGGACCGTCGGCCCAGTACTCGGCGAGGACCCGGGCGAAGTCAGCGCGCAGCACCTCGTTGGGCGCGTAGGGCAGGCCGGTGATGGGATTGACCTCGTGGCCGCTGCCATCGTTGGTGCCGAGCGTGCTGCCCCCCAGGGATGCAGGCGAGATGTCCACCACCACACCATCGCGCGGGTCCAGCTGACTGCTGTAGCGCAGGACCTCGACGGCGCTCTGCTTGAACTCGGCATCGCTGCGTGGGTCATGCAGCAGTGGGGGCGTGCCAGGATCGACGGGCAGGCCCGGCGCTACCGGCTCCGGCAGCGCGAAGGCGCTCACCTCGCCCCAGTGTGGGCCGACGAACTCCTGCGGCCCGATCGGCAGCAGCTGGCCGTTCTGGGTGTACGACACCTCCAGCGCCAGCGGCTGCCAGCGGTTGGGATCGGCCATGTGCGTGCCGGGGAGCTCCACCACCATGGGCTCGTTGACCGCCTGGTAGTCGCTCGAGACGTACCCCTCCGACTCCCGCGAGCCATCGTCGAGGGTGCGCCTGATGATGCTCGCTGCGATGCGGTTGCCCAGGGCAGCCGGCGAGTCGCCCTTGCGGTAGGTGCGGTCGGTGGCATAGCACAGGTCCGCCATCAGCTCGTCGAACTGGCGCAGGCTCTCGCTGCCGCCGACGGCGTTCCGGTAGCGATGCGACAGCACTCGGTAGGCGGCGTAGCTGATGGCCTTCTTGCGCGCCGAGGCCGGCCTGGCGAGCTCGTGCTTCTCGTTCACGAAGACGCCGTCAGCCTTCCGATCGTAGGCAGCCCAGGCATCCCACATGGCGGCCGAGAGGTGGAAGAGATTGCGTGCGTGCACCGTTGGTGCCGGGAAGTCGCGGCGGATTGCGTCGAGCAGGGCCTCGTTCCACAGGCGAGCCACGGACTTGCCGCCATCGACGCTGCGGACACAGCTGGCCGGATCGACCGGAGCGACCGGGCGACCGTCGGGCGCGACCGGTGCCGGGCCTGCAGCGGGTGCACCGGTCAGCCTGGTCGCCGAGGTCAGTGCCAGCGGCTCTTCGGCTCCGCGCTGGATGCGTATGCGCTGGTCGGCTCCGACCCGCAGCCACTCCCCGACCTCGCCGTCGGGCCAGGTGACGCGCACCCGGGCCTGCTTCGCCTTGCCCAGGCCCACGTGCACCGGTCCCAGGGCGCCGGAGACATGGCCGCCACCGATGGTCACTTCGCGCAGTGCCTCGATGCCATCCGCGCGCACCTCGATCCAGGCTCCGATGGCGTCTCGGTTGGGCCCGTCCTGCGCCAGCTCGACGGCCAGCCAGCTGCCCATCGCGGCCGGCTTCTCCGGCGTGCCGGCGCCGGCGTTGCGCCAGATGCGCGCCGGCTCGCGACGGACCACCTCAACGAGGTCCAGCAGGCCGTCGAGATTGAGGTCCACCAGGGCTGCGCCGCGGGTGCGGCCGAAGTGGACGATGCCGGCCTCTTCCGCACCCTCTGCCCAGGTGCCGTCGGGCTGGCCGATGAGCAGGTTGCTGGGGTCCTTGGTGGCGTGGTCGGGCATCAGCTCGACGTTGCCCTTGGAGACGTAGAGGTCGGAGCGGCCATCGTTGTTCACGTCGTCGAACTCCGCGTGCCAGGCCGTGGAGGGCAGCGTGTCCCCGCCGGTGAAGGGTTGCGCCACGTCCACGCCCCGGGCGTAGGCGCTGTCGGTGAAGGTCGGCTGCTCCGGTCCGTCGGCGAGCGTGCGCAGCCGGTTGCCGGCCATGGTGGTGATGAAGTACTCGGGGTATCCATCGCCGGTGACATCCTCGCTGGCGATACCCATGCCGAAGACGCTCAGCTTCTCCCATCCGTCCTCGCGCGTGTACGCGGTCAGCGGCTCGCCGGGCCGGACCTTCCAGAGCTGATCCTCGCCCTCCTCGGGCCGGTAGTACTGGCGGTCGTTGGTGACGTGAAGGTCACGGCGGCCCGAGCGGTCCCAGTCGCTGAAGAGCATCGAGAGCGCGCAGTAGCCGGGCGCGAGCACCTCCGGCTCCCCGTACCCGTCAGCGCCGGGGCGGTAGACGGCGCTCTCGTCGCAGACGGGCAGCTCGCCCTGCTCCACGATGGTCAGGTAGTCGCCCACCGCCAGCGTGGGGAGGGCATCCCCGGCTTCCCACTTGGCGCTGAAGGCTGCCGTCCAATCGTCATCGCCGTCGAAGCCCCAGGCCTCGTTGGCCCGCTCGAAGGCGCAGCCACCCAGGCCCCGCAGCAGCACGTTCTCGCCGCGGCGCAACACGGCCAGGTCGGTCGTGCCGTCGCTGTCGATGTCGATGGCATAGGCGCCGGTGACCTCGGCCAGGTCGGTAACCTCGCTCGGGAGCTGGCTGAACGCAAGCGGCCCGCCGGGCGTCGACTCGTTCCGATAGAGCCCGGCCGGCGCCTCGCCACCGGCGAAGTAGAGGTCGAGCAGGCCGTCGTCGTCGCAGTCGAGGACGGCCACGCCACCGCCGGTGAAGAACTGCCACGAGCCATCGTAGACGTGGTCCACGCCGACACCGCTGTCCTCCACGAAGAGAGGGACGGCGGGGGCGGCAGATGCGCCCTCAGTGGCCCCCGTCCCCTTCGCCGTCACGCCCGTGGCAGGCGCGATCAGGACCAGCGAGAGCAGCGTCACCAAGGCGGCGCGTGGCATGCGTGACACGGTGCGCTCAGTGTAGCGATGGGTGCCGGCACCAGGCGTACTTGGACATGCGGACGTCGACGTCGTCGGCGACCCCTCCGAGCACGGTGTGACTGACGGGGTCGGCATCGGCAGCCGTGCTGGAAGCGCTTGCAGAAGCATCGGCCGATAGTTGACATCTGCCGCGTCGGCGTGCGGTAATCTGGCTGCGAGGAACCCCACTGATCCGAGATCGGGATCAGGCCGTTCCTCACATCGGAGGGGGCGTTCCCCCCGTTCCACACAGGAGGAGGACCGCGAATGCGGAACACCAAGAAGGGCGTTGCTGGGCTGCTGGCCCTGACCGTCGCCGCCGCTGGCAGCCTGGCCAGCATCGGCGCCGTCGCCGCCCAGGACGACGCGCTGGTCGTGGGCGTGTCCTGGAACAACTTCCAGGAGGAGCGCTGGGCGCTCCGCGACGAGCCGGCCATCAAGGCCGTGCTTGACGAGGCCGGCGCGCAGTACATCTCCACGGACGCTGCGTCGTCCGCCGAGAAGCAGGTCTCCGACGTCGAGCAGCTGATCACCCAGGGCGCCGACGCCATCATCATCCTGGCCCAGGACAACGAGGCCATCCTGCCGGCGGTCGAGTCCGCGCTCGACCAGGGCATCCCGGTCGTCGCCTACGACCGCCTCTTCGAGACCGCGCCCCCGGGCGTCTACTACGTCACCTTCGACAACGTCGAAGTCGGCCGCATGCAGGCGCGCGCCATCCTCGAGGTCATGCCCGAGGGCAACTACGTCTTCATCAAGGGCAACTCGGCTGACCCCAACGCAGACTTCCTGCGTGACGGCCAGCAGGAGATCCTGCAGGAGGCCATCGACAGCGGCGCCATCGTCAACGTCGGTGAGCAGTACACCGACAACTGGGATCCGGCCGTCGCCCAGCGCAACATGGAGCAGATCCTGACCGACAACGACAACAACGTCGACGCGGTCGTGGCCTCCAACGACGGCACCGCCGGTGGCGCCATCGCCGCCCTCACGGCCCAGGGCCTCGACGGCGTGGTGCCGGTCTCCGGCCAGGACGCGGACAACGCGGCCCTGAACCGCGTGGCACTCGGCACCCAGACCGTCACGGTCTGGAAGGACGCCCGCGAGCTGGGCAAGGCTGCCGCTGAGGTGGCTCTTGCCGCCGCAGCCGGCGAGACCCCTGAAGGCCTCGTCGAGTTCTCCGATGGCCCCAAGGGCATCCCGATGCAGTCCATCCTGCTTGCTCCGACCCCGATCACGCAGGACAACCTGCAGCTCGTGGTCGACGCCGGCTGGATCAGCGCCGACGAGCTCTGCGCCGGCGTCGAGGCGGGCAGCGTCGAAGCCTGCGGCTAACGGCTTCTCCACCTTGTGACCGATACGCGCCCT
>DATHSE010000136.1:0-2021 GCA_035464455.1 Anaerolineae bacterium
CGACGAGCAGCCCGCGGCGGCCGCCGGACCCGAGATCGAGAACCTCATGACCGAGGCGCGGACGTTCCCGCCCGACCCGGCCTTCAGTGCCCAGGCCAACGCCGGACCAGAGCTCTACGCCATCGCCGAGGACGACCACGAGCGTTTCTGGGGCGAGCTCGCCGAGCAGAAGCTGCGCTGGAGCGAGCCGTTCACGCGGGTCTTGAGCTGGGAGCCGCCCTTCGCCCGTTGGTTCGAAGGCGGCAAGCTCAACGTCTCGGACAACTGCATCGACCGCCACGTCGACGCCGGCGACGGCGAGAAGGTGGCCTACCACTGGATCGGTGAGCCCGGCGACAGGCGGACGCTGACGTTCGCCGACCTGCACCGGGAGGTGCAGAAGGCAGCCAACGCGCTGCTGGAGCTGGGCGTGGGCAGCGGCGACCGTGTCGCCATCTATATGCCCATGGTTCCCGAGCTGCCCATCGCCATGCTCGCGTGTGCGCGCATCGGTGCCGCTCACACCGTGGTCTTCGGAGGCTTCAGCGCCGATGCCCTTGCGAGTCGTATCGACGACGCCAAGGCCAGGCTGCTCATCACTGCCGATGGCGGCTGGCGGCGGGGCAAGGCCGTGGAGCTGAAATCGGCCGCCGACGCAGCCGTCGAGCAGGGCGACAGCATCGAGCACGTGCTGGTCGTCAGGCGCCTGGGAGATGCAGCTCCGGCCTCGATGGTAGAGGGACGCGACGTCTGGTGGCACGACATCGTGGACAGACAGGCGCCGGACTGCCCGCCGCTGGCGGTCGACTCCGAGCATATGCTCTACCTGCTGTACACCTCGGGCACCACGGCCAAGCCCAAGGGCATCATGCACACCACCGCGGGCTACCTGCTTGGAGCCGCCTACACCCACGAGATGGTCTTCGACATCAAGGATGACGACATCTACTGGTGTGCTGCCGACATCGGCTGGGTGACCGGGCACTCGTACATCGTCTACGGTCCGCTCGCCAACGGCACCACCAGCGTGCTCTACGAAGGTTCGCCGGACACGCCGACGTGGGAGCGCTGGTGGGAGATCGTCGCGGAGTACAAGGTCACCAAGCTGTACACCGCGCCGACCGCCATCCGCGCGTTCATGAAGCAGGGTGAGGCCCTGCCGGCCCGGCACGACCTCTCGTCGCTGCGACTGCTCGGCAGCGTGGGCGAGCCCATCAACCCCGAAGCCTGGCTCTGGTATCACGAGCACATCGGCGGCGGCAAGGCTCCCATCGTCGACACCTGGTGGCAGACCGAGACGGGCCACATCCTCATCACGCCGCTGCCCGGCGTCACAGCCACCAAGCCCGGCAGTGCCACCCACCCGTTCCCTGGCATCGAGGCCGACATCGTCGATGCCGCCGGCCGGTCGGTGCCGCTGGGACAGGGGGGGTACCTGGTGCTGAAGCGTCCATGGCCGGGCATGCTTCGCGGGATCTACGGCGATCCGGAGCGCTACCGCGCCACCTACTGGAGCCGTTTCCGCGGCATGTACTTCGCGGGTGATGGCGCCAAGCGAGACGAGGAAGGCTACTACTGGCTGCTCGGACGAGTGGACGACGTGATGAACGTATCCGGGCATCGCATCAGCACCATCGAGGTCGAGTCGGCGCTGGTCGACCACCCGGCCGTGGCGGAGGCGGCCGTGGTCGGCAAGCACGACCCGGTCAGCGGTGAGGCCATCTTCGCCTTCGTCACCGCGCGCGCGGGCGTGGTGACGGGCGACGAGCTGGCAGCCGAGCTGCGTGCTCACGTCGGCCGGGTCATCGGCGCCATCGCCCGCCCCAAGTTCCTGCTGTTCACACCTGATCTGCCCAAGACACGATCGGGCAAGATCATGCGTCGGTTGCTGCGTGACGTGGCCGAAGGGCGAACGCTGGGCGATACCACCACCCTGGCCGATGCCTCGGTGTTCGATTCGATCCGCGCAGGTGCAGGTTCGGCCGAAGAGGGCTAGGCTCGAGATCTGCGTCACGACGGCTGGCCGGGCCGTCACGCGCCGG
>DATHSE010000137.1:0-3628 GCA_035464455.1 Anaerolineae bacterium
CGGTGCGCGAGACGCTGAGCGGCCACCCGCTGGTGCGCGAGTGGCGGCCGGGCGAGCGGGGTGAAGGCGGCGACGGCGCGACCGTCGTCACGCTCTGACCGCGGCGCGCTCAGCCGTCGGCGGCAGGTTCGTCGGCCGGCGTGGATGCGCCGGCAGCTTCGGGGTCGGACTGCGAGGCGGGCTCGATCGACGGCAGCTCGGTCGGCTCGGCTGATGGCTGCTCGGTCGGCTCCGGCGTCGGCTTGGGGGTGGGCTTAGGCGTCGGCTTGGGCGTCGGCGTGGGCTCCGCGGGTGGTTCCGGCGTGGCCTCCGGTGGCTCGCTCGGCACCATCGACTCTTCCGGCGGTGGCGAGGGCGAAAGCTCCGGCGATCCGGACGGCTCGGGGCTGGGGCTGGCGGCGGGCGCCTTGCGGCACGATTCGGTAGGCGCGAAGGGGCCGCCCCAGGAGCGACCGTAGGGCTGGAAGTAGGGCTCGAAGAAGTAGGCCGTGAAGGTGCGCTTGGTGGGCGACACGCTGGCGCCAACGCCTTCGCCCTTCCGGGCACGCTTGATCCAGCCCTTGACGGCGTCGTTCCAGCTGGGGGTGTGCGACTCGGCAGAATCCAGCACGAGGTAGCCGCGGGAGCGCGGCGTGCCCACGTCCTCGCAGCTCTCGTGCCAGCGGTACCACTTGCCGTCCTCGCCCTTCACCATCTCGAGCGAGGTGAGGTAGGGGTCGGCCGTCGGGGCGGTGCCACGGATGAAGAGCTCGTTGACCTGCCGCTGCGAATACTCCGAGGGAGTATGGCCGGTCCAGGCATCGACGCTGGCGGTCGAGATGCCGCCGGGGCGCGGGAAGTCGCGCACCTCCCAGGAGCGGGTGACATCGGTGAGGAAGGCGTCCCAGACGGGCGCCGCGACGTCGAGCGAGAAGACCGGGTTGGCCACCGTGGTGACGGGGCTGGCATCGCTGTTGCCGGCCCAGACGCCGACCGAGAGTGCGTACTCGCCGTTCCTGCGGCCCTGCCTGGAGGGCGGCGCGATGTAGCCGTAGGCGTTGAGGTCCTTGGCGTCGTTGGTGGTGCCAGTCTTCAGGGCCGCCGGCCGACGCTGACCGTTGGCGGCGGTGAGCTGTGCTGCGTTCGCCCACACCGGGTTGACCGCCGGATCGGTGTTGCCCTTCAGGATGTCGGTCATGACGTAGGCAGCCTGGTCGGAGATCACCCGCTCGCCCTTGGGGGTCTTGTACTTGTACTCGACGGGGTTGTCCGGGTTCACGCTGCGGATCTCCAGGATGGAGGTGTGGCCCACGTTGACGCCCCCGTTGGCCAGGGTGGCGTAGGCCTGGTTGAGGTCGAGCGGATGCACCTCCAGCGAGCCCAGCGCCATGGCCAGGCCGGCCGTTGGCCGCTGCTGCTGGAACTGCATGCCGAAGGCCTGCGACTTGTCGAAGACCTGGTTCTCGCCGACCAGCGCCAGCGCCTTGACGGCCGGGATGTTGAGCGAGAACTGCAGCGCGTTGCGCACGCGCAGCGGACCGCGCTCACGGCCGTTGAAGTCGGTGGGGATGTAGCCGCCGAAGTCGGTGGTGACGTCCATGAGCATGGTGGCCGCGGTGAGCGAGGTGGCGTCGATACCGGTGGCATAGGTGAACGGCTTGAACGCCGAGCCGGGCTGACGCCAGCCGTCGGCGAGGACGTCGAACTGGGGCTGCATCTTCTTGTTGACCTTGCGGCGCTCGTAGTAGTTGGCGGAGCCCACGTAGGCGATGATCTCGCCAGTCTGGTAGTCGAGCGCCGAGAGCGCGCCGTTCCACACGTTCTGCGTGCGCAGCCGGGCCATCCAATCGGTGTAGGGGACGCCCAGCGCCTTGGCAGCTGCGGCTGAGTCGGCACGGTGGGGCACCAGCGTCGCCGCCTGCACCCACTTCTCGGCCCGGCTCTGGATGTCGTAGTCGAGCGTGGTCGTGACGCGCAGGCCACCCTGCTTGAGCAGGTCGCAGGTCTCGGCCTCGTCGCAGAGCAGCTCGCGCAACTCCTCGCGCACATACCACACGAAGTGGGGCGCCTTCCACGCCGGCTGCGACTGCGGCCGGACGATGAGCGGCTCCGACATGGCGTCGCGGTAGTCCTGGTCGCTGTAGGTGTCCCGGCTGAGCACGCGCCGGGTGGGATCGTCGGCCAGCAGGCGCAACACCAGGTTGCGCCGCTGCGTGATGGCGGCGTCCGCCGGCACCTCCAGCTCACCATCCTCGTTCTCGACGGCGTTGCGCAGCAGGTCGTAGGTGGAGGGTGCCTGCGGCAGCGCCGCCAGCGTGGCCGCTTGCGCCAGCGTCAGGTCGGCGAGGTTGTTGACGTCGAAGTACGACCTGGCCGCGGCCAGCACCCCGTAGCTGTTGTTGCCGTAGAAGTTCTGGTTGAGATAGGCCGTGAGGATGTCCTTCTTGCCTTCCTCACCGCGGTAGTAGTCGGTGACGCGCACCGACTGGATGAGCTCCTTGATCTTGCGGTCACCGAGCCGCTGGGAGGTGGAGATGACATCCTCCGGCAACAGCTTCTGGCGCACCAGCTGCTGGGTGATGGTGGAGCCGCCACGCGCATCGCCGGTGAAGGTGTCGATGGCCGCCGAAACGATGCCGAGCGGATCGATGCCGGTGTTGGCCCAGAAGGTCTTGTCCTCGACCGCGGTGACCGCGTCGGCCAGGATGGGCGGGACATCCGCCCAGGCGATGGTGCGACGGCTCTCGCCATCGGCGGTCAGGCGCGCCAGCACCTTGAGGTTGCGGTCGTAGATGATGCTGTCCTCGGGAAAGACGATGCGTTCCAGCTCGCTGGGATGCGGAAGATCGCGGCTGTAGACGAACGCGCCGCCCACAACCCCCCCGAAGCCGAACATGGCGGCCATCAGGAAGAGGCCGAAGACGAGGATGACGCTGCCCTTCAGCACACCCGAGCGCCGTCCGCCGCGGGGTCGGCGCGTGACCGGGGGCTGCGGCGGACGATAGGGGGGATACGGCTGCATGCGGGCCGACTGTAGCATCGCTCCCTCGCCCTGTCGGGCAGGCAGCCAGCGGGCCTGCGCACGCGCGCTCGCGGGCGTGGCTAGCATGAAGGGATGCACACACAGACTTATCCTCGTCCGGACTTCCCGGCGTGAGCGCATCGCCGCTACTCGACGAACTGGATTGGCGCGGCCTCGTCCACCTCGCCTCCGAAGGCCTCGAGTCACGCCTGGCCGCCGGTCCCATCAGCGCCTACATCGGCTTCGACGCCAGCGCCATCTCGCTGCACGTCGGCCACCTGCTGCAGGTCTTCTTGCTGACGCACCTGCAACGGGCCGGCGGCCGCCCGGTCGTGCTCATCGGCGGTGGCACGGGCATGATCGGCGATCCTTCCGGCAAGTCCACCGAGCGCAAGCTGCTCGACGCCGAGACCATCGAGGCCAACGCCGCCGCGCTGCGACGCCAGCTGGAGCGCTTCCTCGACTTCTCGCCCGGCCCCACGCAGCCGAGGATGCTCAACAACCTCGACTGGCTGGGCGCCAGGTCGGTCATCGAATACCTGCGCGACATCGGCAAGCACTTCACCGTGCCCTACATGCTGGCCAAGGATTCGGTGCAGGCACGGCTGGCGGCGGGCATGAGCTTCA
>DATHSE010000138.1:0-8559 GCA_035464455.1 Anaerolineae bacterium
GACCCCCACCTACCAATAGTGATGCACGTGCTCGTGAATATAGGTATCGTAGATCCGGCGGACCGCCCCCATCGTCTCGGTGGAGAGCGGCGGGAAGTCGGCGGCGGCTGCGTTCTCCGAGGCCTGCGACGGGCGTTTGGCGCCGGGGATGGCCGCCGTGACACCCTCGTGCATGAGGATCCAGCGCAGCGCCAGCTGTGCCGTCGTCGCACCCTCAGGCTCGAGTTCCCGGATGGCCGCGACGAACTCCAAGCCTGTCTCGTAATCGAGTCCCGCGAACGTCTCGCCCACGTCGAAGGCGGCACCGTGGCGGTTGTAGTTTCGGTGGTCGTCCGCGGCGAAGGTCGACGTCCGGTCGTACTTGCCGGTCAACAGGCCGGATGCCAGTGGCACCCTCGCCAGCACGCCCACGTCGGCCGCGGCAGCCTCGGCCAGGAAGCGGTCGGCCGGACGCTGGCGGACCATGTTGAAGACGATCTGGACGCTGGCCACGCCCGGGTACTGCATGGCCTTGATGGCCTCCTCGACCTTCTCGACGCTGACGCCGTAGTGGCTGATAGCACCGTCCGCCACCAGCTGGTCGCAGGCGTCGAAGAGCTCGGGCTGGTAGTAGACGTCAGTCGGCGGGCAGTGCAGCTGCACCAGGTCGAGCGTGTCGAGACCGAGGTTCTCGCGGCTGCGAGCGGTCCACGCCACGAAGGCCTCTGGCGTGTAGTTCTGCGGCTTCTGCTCCACGCGCCGGCCCATCTTGGTGGCCACGTAGATGCGCTCGCCCGATCGCTCCTTCAGGAAGCGGCCGATGAGCCGCTCGCTGCGGCCGTCGCCGTAGACGTCGGCCGTGTCGATGAAGTTGACACCAGCATCGGCTGCGGCGTGAAGGGCCGCGAGGCTGTCACTGTCGTCGACGCTGCCCCAGTCGGCGCCGATGGCCCAGGCGCCGAAGCCGATGGCGCTGATCTCGTATCGGGTCTTGCCCAGTCGTCGGTGTTCCATGACGTTGAGCCTAGCGCGGTCGCCGCGAGTCCATCGGACGGGCCGGTTCGGTCGCTCCCTAGTGTCACAATGACCATGGCTTCACGGCCGCGCGGCCAGCGTCGGCCTCATCAGAGTCGAGGGGGGATCAAGCATGCACAAGCGACGATCGTTCGTCTTCATCCTGGGCGCATCACTGCTGCTGGGGGCCCTTCCCGGGGTAGCCCTCGCCCAGGAGGAGGAGGCCGTCGTCTTCCCGCCAGAAGGCGTCGAGTGGCGGCTGCAGATGTACGAGGCTGGTCCCGACATCGGCATGGTCGACGTGCCCGAGGGCGTCGAGGTGTCGCTCTTCATGAGCGGTGGGGATGTCGTCGGCAACGCCGGATGCAACTCGATCTTCGGCAGCTACCAGATCGATGCCGAGACGCTGTCCTTCCCGGTCCCCTTCGGGTCCACGCTGAAGCTCTGCGAAGGCCCCGAGCAGGAGGTCGAGGATGCCTACCTGCCGCTGCTGTCGGCCGTCGAGGGCTGGAGCATCGGTGACGAGGGGGCGCTGAGCCTGTCGGACGTCGGCGGTGCCGTGACCCTCGTCTACTCCGAGGCGCCCGTCGAGATCACCGCCACCGATGTGGAGGCGCTGATGGCTGAGCTCAGCGGCCTGCAGCAGCAGATCGACCAGGCCGAGCTCGAGATCGCCACCCTCACCGACGAGTTCGCCTCGGTCAACGTGACCAAGCTGCGCAATCGCATCGCGGCCAACGAGGACGCCATCTCCGAGCAGGCCGAGACCATCGATCGTCTCCGCGGCCGGATCAGGGCCAACGAGGACGCCATCGCTGAGCTCCAGGCGACCGACGGCAGACTACGCGATCGCATCAAGGCGCTCGAGGAGAGCGACGCCGCGCAGACCGAGCGCATCACTGCCCTGGAGGACGCGGTCTTCGTTCCGACACCTGCGTCGGAGTAGATCGCCTCTCGGCTCCTGCAACGACTTCGAGATGCGCGCGCCTGTTTCTGCGATGTCCTCGAGGCCAGGGGTCGGATAGCCTCAGGACGGGCATGGGAGCGCTGGGCGGCGTTCGAAGAACCACCTCCTCCCGGTCTAGGGTCGCGCGTGTCTCCCTCCACGCGCGGCCGCCGGCCCCGAGCATGGCGACAGCCGGCTCGGGGCCAACCTTGTGCCCGTCCGGCTGCCGAACGGCGCGTCGAACGACGGTGCCTACGTGGCTGCGAAGATCGCCGACCAGTCCTCACGCATGGAGACGATGGCGAAGCCCGCTCGGCGCGCCGCTGTGACGATCGGCTCCGCGCCTCGCGGCGTGCTGACGGCGGTGCCGTAGGCGTACTCACGCGCGTCGTCGTCGTGTTCGATCAGCAGCGCCAACGACGGGCCATCGGATGCCGCGGTGTACTCGAGCATCTCCCAGTCGCCGCCGGCGTTGCCGGCAGCGAGGATGGGTCGACGGCCCGCGAGGCGCTGGACGGTGGCGATCTTGGCCGCTCCCTCGTTGGCGTCACCCACCAGCTCCCATGTCCGCCGCAGCCGGGGCGTGCCGTCACTGCGGTCCAGCTCGTAGCCGACCTGTGCGCCCAGCACACCCTCGGGCTCGACGCCGTAGAAGGAGCGGCTGATGACACGCACGAACTCGCTGCCGCTGCCGGTCGCGAGGTAGACCGAGAAGAGGCGGGCGCGCAGCTCCGCGATGAGCTCCAGCATCGGCCGGTAGCGCAGCTGCGAGCACGGCACCATCCACAGCGGGTGGCGCCAGCGGTCGATGAACGCACGCGCGCGACGCTCGAAGGCTTCGGGCGTGATGCCCGTGTGGAGCTCGTTCAGCGCCAGCTGCACGTTCACCGCACCCAGCTGGCCGATGGCCTTGCGGTCGCCGTCGAGGACGGCGCGATACTCGGGCCGATCGCCGAGTCTCGGTCGCTCCGCTACGGCGGCCTGGAGCTCGGCGATGAGGAACTCGAGCCCGACCGGCTGTGGCTGCTCGCACCACACCGTGCCGTCGAGGTCGAAGACCGCCATGCGCTCCTCGACAGGCAGCATCTCGGATGCGTCGAGGAAGCTCTCGATGGCGTCGCGTGTCGTCCCCGTTCGCCACGACGGCAGCTTGACCTGGCTCATCCGCGGATGCCCTCCCGATCGATATCGGTGCCAGCGCACGTAGCCTGTAGTCTCTCCTGAATGGATCCCAGTCGCTCGTTCAGTCGCCATGACGTCGTCACCGGCATGCCATCGTCGGTTGACCAGGGCTCGGGCGCGCGAACCGGGACCCGTGCCCTGCCGATGTTGCCGAACGCTCTTCCGCCGGGCGCCCCGCCGTCGTTCCACGTTCTGACCAAGCCGACTGGAGCCATCTGCAACCTCGACTGCACCTACTGCTTCTTCCTGTCCAAGGAGGCGCTGTACCCCGGCAGCTCGTTCCGCATGACCGATGAGACGCACGAACAGTACGTCCGCCAGCTGCTCGAGAGCCACCGGACCGAGCGGGTGACCATCGCCTGGCAGGGCGGCGAACCGACCCTCATGGGCCTGGACTTCTTCCGCCGAACGCTGGAGCTCGTGGATCGCCACCGGCGGCCGGGGCAGGTGGTCGAGCATACGCTGCAGACGAATGGCACCAAGCTTGACGAGGAGTGGGCGGCCTTCTTCGCCGAGCGCGGCTTCCTTGTCGGCCTCTCGATGGACGGACCGGCCGACATCCATGACGCCCAGCGCGTGGACAAGGGTGGCAGGGGCACGCACGACAAGGTCATGCGGGCGGCGCGCCTGCTCGCCACGGCCGGGGCCGAGTTCAACATCCTGTGCACCGTCCACCAGCTCAACGGCGACCGCGGCAAGGAGGTCTATCGCTTCTTCCGCGACGAGGTGGGGGCCACCTTCATGCAGTTCATCCCAATCATCGAGCGGGCCACGCCCGAGCTCATCGACGTCGCCGAGGCCGGCTGGGGCGGCAAGGTCGTCGGACGCCCGCTGTACACGCAATCGGGCTCGCTGGTCACCAGCCGCTCCATCGGCCCGCAGCAGTACGGGGACTTCCTGGTCGACATCTTCGAGGAGTGGGTTCGGCGCGACGTGGGCTCGGTCTATGTCCAGATGTTCGACGTGACGCTGGCCAACTTCGTGGGCGCGCCGCCAAGCCTGTGCATCCACTCCGAGACCTGCGGCCGCGGCCCGGCGCTGGAGCACAACGGCGACCTCTACACCTGCGACCACTTCGTGGAGCCGGCCTACAAGCTGGGCAACATCGGCCAGACGCACATGCTGGAGCTGGTGGCCTCACCCCAGATGCAGCAGTTCGGGCTGGACAAGCGCGACCGCCTGCCGCGCGCGTGCCGCGAGTGCGAAGTACGCTTCGCCTGCCATGGCGGCTGTCCCAAGGATCGCTTCCGCGACGATGCCTATGGCGAGCCCGGTCTCAACTACCTGTGTGCTGGTTTCAAGCGCTTCTTCGGGCACGTCAGCGAGCCGATGCGGAAGATGGAGATGCTCCTGCGTTCCGGTCGCGCCGCCGCGGAGATCATGTACGACTATGGCGCCGCCGACGCTGCCCGCGGCCGCAACGACGAGTGCTCCTGCGGCAGCGGACGCAAGTTCAAGCGCTGCCACGGCGACCGGCCATTGCCGTCCCGCGGCGCCATCGACGCCGCCGTGGCACGGGTGTTGGCCAGCTAGATACCCCCGCTCACGATGATGTTGTGACCGCTCACGTACGAGGACTCATCCGACAGCAGCCACAGCACCGCGGAGGCGACCTCGTCGAGGGTGCCGGTGCGACGCAGTGGCACGGCGTTGATCATCTCCTGGGCCACGATCTCGGGATCGTCCGAGTAGTACTGGGTGCCGGCCTTCGCCTGGCGGGTCACCTGCCGGTCCCACATCAGGCCCTCGCCGATGAACGCGGGTGAGATGGCGTTGACGCGGATGCCCAGCGGGGCGAAGTCCTTGGAGGCCGAGCGCGTGAGGCTCATCACCGCTCCCTTGGAGGCGCTGTAGGCCGGCATGTTGGCGGCTCCCTCCACGCCTGCCATCGATGCCGAGTTGACGATGGCGCCCGCTACGCCCGCGTCGCGCATGCGTCGGGCGGACTCTCGCAGCACGTTGAAGATGCCGAAGACGTTGACGCTCATCACGAACGGGAAGTCCTCGACGGGGTAGTCCTGCAACGGCAGCAACTCGCCCTGGACGCCGGCGTTGTTGAACACCAGGTCGGGGGCGCCGAAGCGCTCGAGGGCAGCCCCGAAGCAGGCCTCCACGCTGGCCGGATCGGTGACATCGGCAGCCACCGCCAGCACCGCGTCGCGCGCGATGACGGAGCAGGCGGCCCGGGTCTGTTCCAGGCCTTCGCCGGCGCTGGCAAGGTCGGTGATGACGATGTTGGCCCCGGTGGCAGCCAGGCGACGGGCGACGGCGCGTCCGATGTCGCCAGCCGCGCCCGTGACCAGTGCGGTCGACCCGGAGAACTCATAGCTGGCCGGCATCGCGATCAACCCTCCACTTCGGATGCGTTCCTGAGGCGGCTGCCATCGGCGCCGAAGACATGGACCGGTCCGAGGACGCGCACATGGGTCTGGTCTCCGCGGGAGACGTGGTAGTCGGCATCTGCCCGGACGCGGATGCGCGTGGTCCGGCCGAGGTGCTCCAGCTCCACGAAGACGAACGTCTCCGAGCCGAGCTCTTCCACCACCACGACCTTGGCAGGCACGCCCGTGGTGCCCAGGGAGAGACCCTGTGGCCGTACGCCCAGCTTGATGTCAGCAGCACCTCCGTCAGCGACGGCCCGGGCCACGGCTGGGTCGAGCTCGACGTGCTCAGTGCCGAACACGACCGAGCCGCCCTCGACCGTGGTGGCGATGAGGTTCATCGCCGGCGAGCCGATGAAGCCGGCCACGAAGAGGTTGGCGGGGTGGCGATACAGCTCGCCGGGCGTGGCGACCTGCTGCATCACGCCGTAGTCGAGGATGGCGACGCGGTGGCCCATGGTCATGGCCTCGACCTGGTCATGGGTGACGTAGACGGTGGTGACACCGAGGCGTGCCTGGAGATCGGCCAGCTCTGCTCGGGTCTGCACGCGCAGCTTGGCATCGAGGTTGGACAGTGGCTCGTCCATCAGGAACACCTGTGGCTGTCGCACGATGGCACGGCCCATGGCCACGCGCTGCCGCTGGCCGCCGGAGAGCTGCTTCGGCTTGCGGTCCAGGTACTCGACCAGGTCCAGGATGCGCGCAGCCTCCAGCACCTGCTTCTCGCGCTCCGCGCGGGGCACCTTCTGCTGCTTGAGCGGGAAGCCGATGTTCTGGGCCACGGTCATGTGCGGGTAGAGCGCGTAGCTCTGGAACACCATGGCCACGTCACGGTCCTTGGGCTGCACCAGCGTCACGTCCCGGTCGCCGATCCAGATGGAGCCCTCGTCGCACGCCTCCAGGCCGGCCAGCATGCGCAACGCGGTCGACTTGCCCGAGCCGGAGGGCCCGACCAGGACGAGGAACTCCCCGTCTTCGACGGTAAGGCTCAGTCGATCGACCGCAGGCTTGTCGGTCCCCGGGTAGATGCGCGTAGCTTCGAGATATTTGACTTCGGCCATGGTCTCCCTACTTGATGGCTCCCATGGACAGGCCCCGGATCATCCGCTTCTGGGCGATCCAGCCGGCGATGACGACCGGCAGGACAGCGAGCGTCGACGCTGCCGAGAGCTTGGCCATGAAGTTCCCACGGGTCGTCACGTTGGTGCTGACCCAGACTGGCACGGTCGAGCCTTCGACCGGGTTGAGCTGGACGGCCAGGAAGAACTCGTTCCACGCGAAGATGAAGCACAGCAGCGCCGTGGCGGCCACGCCCGGGGCCACGATGGGCAGCATCACGTCCTTGATCTGCCCGTAGAGCCCCGTCCCGTCCATCTGGGCGGCCTCGATGAGCTCGCGTGGGACCTCCCCGAAGAACGAGCGCAGCATCCACACGGCCAGCGGCAGGTTCATGGCCGTGTACAGGATGATGAGCACCAGGTGGGTGTTCAGCAGCCCGAGCTCCTTGGCCAGGATCCACAGCGGCAGGATGGCGGCCACCACGGGCAGGAACTTCGTGGAGATGAAGAAGAACAGCGCGTCGCGCCACGCCTTGATGGGGTAGATGGACAGCGCATAGGCCGCCGGGATGGCCAGCACCAGCACCAGCAACGTCGAGATGATGACGATGAGGAACGAGTTGAAGAAGGCGGTGTCGAAGGTGAGCACCCCCTGGATCGATTCCGTCACGGCCTGCCAGCGATCCAGCGTAGGCTCGAAGAACAGCTTGGGCCTGGTGTTGGCGTCCAGCTCCGTCTTGAAGCTGTTGAGCACCATCCAGAAGACGGGGAAGAAGAAGAGGGCGGCCACCAGCCAGGTGATGACACCGAGCGCGAAGGTGCCCCAACGGGATTCGCCGCGCAGTTTCCTGTCGGCTGCGGAGAGGGTCATACCGGTTCCTGACGCTGGAAGAGGCTGGAGAGGACGCGCAGCGCGAAGGTGGCGATGATGATCGAGGCGATGACCACGATGATCGAGTAGGCTGCCGCCTGCCCGAAGTCCCAGCCTCCGCCGATGGACCGCTGGTAAACGAAGTAGGGCACGTTGGTCGATCCGGGGCCGCCGCCGGTCATGACCTCGATGTGGTCGAACACCTGCAGCAGGTAGATGGCACCCAGCACGATGCCCAGCTCCATGTACGGTCGCAGCATGGGCAGGGTGATCTGCGTGAAGATGCCGCGGCCGCTGGCGCGGTCGACCCGCGCGGCCTCGAGGATGTCACTCGGCTGCCCCTGGAGTCCGGCGAGGATGATGAGCATCATGAACGGCGCCCACTGCCATACCAGCACGGTCACGATCGACCACATGGGGTAGCGCTCGACGAAGGGGATGGCGTCGATGCCGAAGGTCTCGAGGACGGCGTTGAGTACGCCGAAGGTCGAGCTGAACATCTGGTTCTTCCACAGCAGGCCGGCGACCACGGGCATGATCAGGAAGGGCGTGATGAGCAGCGTGCGCGCGATCCCGCGCCCGAAGAACTGGCGATCCAACAGCAGCGCCAGCATGGTGCCGACGAGCAGGGCCAGCAGCACGGCTGCCGTGGTCATGCCGATGGAGATGACCACCGAGTCGAGGAAGAAGGGGTTTGAGTAGCCCTCGGTGAAGTTCGCCACGCCGGTGAAGTCGGGGCCTCGTGGCGGGACGATCTTCCAATCCTGGAGGCTGTACCAGATGTTGAAGATGAAGGGGACCTGCGTCACCACGATGGTGAACAGCAGGGCGGGCAAGAGGGGCAGCCGCCGTCGCCACTTGTCCCGACGCTGGAACTCCGCGATCGCGGCGGCGCGCTCGGCGGCCGGATCGGGGCTTCCCATCGGTTCGGTGTGCGCGGTCACGGTGACTGCTCCCTCTGCCTCTCTGGGATCGCTAGGTTCGGGTCTGGCTCACTGGATGGGGGCCAGGGCCCCTACCAGGTCTCGCCTTCCACTTCGGATGCGATGGACTGGCAGGCGGCCAGGGCGTCATCGACCGAGACGTTCCCGGCGATGGCAGCGGAGAACTGCTCGGTGCAGCGCGTGC
>DATHSE010000139.1:0-3376 GCA_035464455.1 Anaerolineae bacterium
CGCCAGGCCGAGTGATCTCAGGTGGCGTCGAGCCGCCCCGCTTCCATGCTCCGCCGAGTCGGCCCCACGCTCACCAGGGCATGCGCAGGGGACGTCGGTCGCTCCGGGACCGGCAGTCGGGTGACCGATGTGTGACTAGCGTCGGTGGGGGCGACATAGGTCCATCGACATCGCCACCAAGCGTCGATAGCGTCGCCCACCGAGACGCCTGACCACAAGAGCGACCGCGGTACCTACGCGCGACTGCGGGTTGGCACCACACCCCTGGCAGACGGAGACGAGCGCGCGGCTGACGCTGACCGGGACAACGCTTCGTCGAGTCGTTCGAGCCATGCGCTCGAACCGAGGTCCTCGAAGATCGAACGCGCCTCCTTGCCAGCCGCCGCCACCTCCGGCAGCGTGGCGTCGAGGGTGGAGCACATCTGCAGCAAGGTCATCGCCGTCAGGTAGGGCAGCCCCATGCGCCGGTACTCATCGAGCACGACGCGGTAGGCGGGAAGCGCCTCATCGACGTGACCATCGAGCGCAGCCAGCCCTGCGCGGGTGCGCTGCATCGCGAGCTTGACGACGGCACCGTGCGAGCCAGTGACCTCCATGCCTTCGAGCACGGCGGCCCCTCCAACGGCGTCGCCCTCCAACAGGGAGGCCAGCGCCGCGTCGGCATAGAGCAGGGCGGCGTTGAACGGGTCGTCCTGCGCCCCGGAGCGCAGACGCTCGGCCACCTCCCGGTAGCGGCCCGCTGGCAGGGCGATCGAGCCCAGGAAGACCTCCAGTTCCTTGCGCCAGGAAGGCTCACCGTTGGCGATCCGTTCCTCGACGTACGCCACCAGCGAGTCGACCGCGGCCGTGGTGACCTCGCCTCGCTCTGCTTCCAGCCGTGCCAACGAGCCGAGGACGCGCTGCAGGTCGTCCCCTCCACTCAGCTCCGCCTCCTCGCGCAGCTTGTTCAGCGCCAGGTCCCAGTCTCCGGTGTAGCGAGCAGCCTCCGCGAGATTGTTGGCGGCCATGGACGCCCCCATGCGATCACCCATGCGTCGGGCGAGGTTTCCGGCGGTCAGCGATGCCTCCAGCATGGCCTTGGGGTCGCGCTCGGCCAGCGGGCCGGACATGTTGAGCAAGGCACGGCCCTGGAGGTAGGCCAGACCCTCGGCCTCGGCCAGGCGTCGTCCGGCCTCGATGGCCCCCAGGCCCTCGAGCGCACGCCCGGTCGGCGACAGCGCGGTCCCGCGGGTGATGAGCAGATCCGCGACCAGCGATGGCAGGTCGAGCTGCTCGGCCATGGCAAGGGCACGATCGGCCGTGCTGATGGCCGCCTCCAGGTCCTCCTGCACCAGCATCTCCATGTGCGCCAGCTGGGAGAGGATCTCGACCAGGCCCCGATCCACGCCCAGGTCGGCGAAGTCGCGGGCAGCATCGCGGGCGATCGCTCGAGCGGCCTCCGGTTGCCAGCCGTCCTGAAGGACGGCGGCGGCCAGTCTCGCCGTGGCGCGGGCCATCTCGCTCCGCTGACCCAGATCGCCATGGATCGCGATGGCCCGCTCGAGCTCCGCCCGCGCATCGTCCCCGTGCCCGGCATGTGCGGCAGCGTCGGCCGCGGACATGAGCAGCTTGACCTGGTCAGCTGGCTCGGCCGCAAGCTCGAGCGCGGCCTCGAAGAGTCTCTGGGCCTGCTCCGTGGATCCCAGTGACATGGCACGCTCGCCGGCGCTGCGGAGCGACAGGCGTGCCTGGATGGCGAGCGCGTCTGCCTCCGGGCCGGGACGGCTGTTGCGATATGCCGCCTGGTACTGCATGGCCAGGGCTCCCGCCAGCTCCTCCGCCGCGAGGCTCTCGAAATAGCGGGCCGCCGCGAGATGGCGCGTGCGGCGGTCGTCGCGCGCCAGCGTCTCGTACGCGACCTCCCGCAGCAGCTCTTGCGAGAAGGCGTACTGCCCGCGCTCGGGCGACCGCGGGTCGGCTCGCAGGGTGAGCATCTCGCGGCGGGCGAGGGCCCGCAGGCGCACGTCGAGCGCGGCCTCTGTCGACCCCGTGACCGCCGCCAGGGCCTCGGTCGAGAAGGTGTGGCCCAGCACCGCAGCGCTCTGCAGGACCGCCCGGTCCTCGGGCTCGAGCGTGTCGAGACGAGAGGCCACGAGGGCACGCAGGCTCTCGGGTACCTCCAGCTCGGAGAGGTCCGCGGTCGGCTGATAGGCGCCTTCGACCAACACCAGCCGACCATCGTTCACGAGCATGCGGACCGTCTCCACGGCGTGGAGCGGGATGCCATCCGCGCGGTCCACGATGTGATCGCGCGCAGCTGCCGGCAGTCCCGGGACCAGGCCCGTCAGCAGGGCCTCCATCGATGCACGAGCGAGCGGTGCAAGCGGGATGGCCGTGGCTCGATGGCCTGTCCCCCAGTCGGGGTTCGCCTCGAGCAGCTCGGGGCGCGTCAGCGTGATCAGGCAGAGCGGCAGATCGTGGCTCCAGCTCACCACGTGATCGATGAAGGCCAGCAGGCCCGCGTCGGCCCATTGAACATCCTCGAAGACCAACAGCGTGGTGCCCTGCCGGGCGATGTACTCGAAGAAGGTGCGCCAGGCCGAGAACAGCTGCTCGGTCGAAGCGGCCGCGTGCTCGATCCCCAGCAGGGTCAGCAATGCCGACTCGATCCAGGCCCGGTCCGAGTCCTCCGGCACGAAGCGCGCTACCGTCTCTGCCACCCGTGTGCGCGTGGTGTCCTCGTCGTCGTGCTCGACAAGACCACACCGACTGCGGACCATCTCGCCCAGTGCCCAGAAGGTGATGCCGCTGCCGTACGAGGGCGAGCGGCCATGATGCCACCACACCGGCTCCACCAGGCCATCGAGGTACTTCTCGAGCTCCCAGGCGAGACGGCTCTTGCCGATGCCGCCCTGGCCGCTGATCGAGATCATGCGTACCCGTCGATCGCGACCAGTGGCGTGGAAGAGCTCCTTGAGCAGCCGGAACTCGATGTCGCGGCCCACGAACGGGGCCTCCAGGGCATCGCTGCGGCCGCGACCACCGCGCTCGGCCACCACGCGCAACGCGCGCCACAGCGGAACCGGGGCGGCCTTGCCCTTGAGCTCGAACTCGCCGGCCGGTTCGTAGACGATGGCGCCCGACGCACTGCGCATCGTGGACTCGCCCACGAGGACGGTCCCGGGCTCTGCCACCGACTGGACCCGGGCGGTGGTGTTGACCATGTCGCCGGCGACCATGCCCTGCCCGCTCGCCCCGAGGGTGACCGCGGCCTCGCCCGTCTGCACGCCAGCCCGCGCCTTCAGGCCGGTGTCCATCGCCTGTACCGCATCGACCAGCTCGACGGCCGCCCGCACGGCCCGCTCGGCATCGTCCTCGTGGGTCACCGGCGTGCCCC
>DATHSE010000140.1:0-4758 GCA_035464455.1 Anaerolineae bacterium
GTGCGCTCGACCTCGGCGCCCATGGCCTGCAGGAAGCCGATGAGGTCGTCGATCTCCGGCTCGCGTGCCGCAGGCCGGATGGTGGTGTGGCCGTCGGCGAGAGTGGCGGCGAGGATGGCGTTCTCGGTGCCCATGACCGTCACGTGCGGGAAGACGACGTCGCCGCCGCGCAGCCGGCCAGGTGCCCTCGCGAAGTAGTAACCATTGCGGTAGTCGATGGAGGCGCCGAGAGCCTGCATGGCTTCGACATGCAGATCGACGGGGCGGCGCCCGATGCGGTCGCCACCGGGGTTGCTGATGATGACGCGACCGAATCGCGCCAGCAGCGGACCCAGCAGGATGAAGCTGGCGCGCATCCGTGCCGCCGCCTCCAAGGGCACGAAGAGCCAGTCCACGTCGCCGGCCGAGACCTCGTAGGTGTTGGGCTCGGGGTGGTCGACCACGACACCGAGGTCCCTGAGCACCTCCGCCATCAGCGCGACATCGGCGATCTCGGGCACGTTGGTGAAGCGGCAGCGTTCACCGGTCAGCGTCGCCGCCGCCAGCAGCTTCAGTGCCGCGTTCTTGGAGCCGCTGATGGGGACCTCCCCGGACAGCGGCACACCACCTTCGATGCGGATGGTCTCCTGGGGCACCGGGGGCGCCTGGTACTCCCAGTGGAACGGCCGAGTCTCTGCCATGGCGCTAAGTCTCAGCCATCACGGCTATCGGCGCTCACGGCTATCGGCGCCGACGCGGTCCCTCCCGGTGCCGACGCTCGGCGACGCGGATGCGCAGCAGCGCTCGCTCCATCGCTGCCCGTGCACGCGCCAGGTCGGCCGGCTCGTCGAAGCCGGCCCGGATAGCGCGCTCAGCTTCATTGCGTGCTTCCTCGGCGGCCTCGAGGTCGATCTCGGACGACAGGTCGGCAAGCTCGGCCATGACCACGACCTTGTCCGGTCGCACCTGCACGAAACCTCCGGCGATGGCGAAGAACTCCTCGTCACCGCCCTTGCGGATGCGCAGCTCGCCGACGCCCAGCATGGACAGGAGCGGCGCGTGGTGTGGCAGCACGCCCAGCTCGCCTTCGACGCCGGGACAGAAGACGGCATCGACCTGGTCCGAGAAGGCCAGGCGTTCGGGCGTGACGATCTCCAACTGCAGCGGCATGGCCTAGGCCTCCCTGGCTGCGTGGTGCTGCGCCGTCGAGCTCACTCGACAGCCAGCTTGGCCGCGTTCTCGCGGACCTGGTCGAGCGTGCCGGCGAGGAAGAACGCCTGCTCCGGAAGGTCATCGGCCTTGCCCTCGAGGATGTCCTTGAAGGAGGATACGGTGTCCTTGATCGACACGTACTCGCCCTCGCGGCCGGTGAACACGGCGGCCACGAAGAAGGGCTGGCTCATGAAGCGCTGCAGGCGGCGGGCGCGGGCGACCAGCGACTTGTCGTCCTCGCCCAGTTCGTCGATGCCGAGGATGGCGATGATGTCCTGCAGGTCACGGTAGCGCTGCAGCACGCGCTGGACCTCGCGAGCGACATCGTAGTGCTCCTGGCCCACGATGAGCGGGTCAAGCACCCGGGAGGTGGAGGTCAGCGGGTCCACCGCCGGATAGATGCCCAGCTCGGTCAGGTAGCGCTCCAGGCGGATGGTCGAGTCGAGGTGTCCGAAGGTGGTGGCCGGGGCCGGGTCGGTGTAGTCGTCCGCCGGAACGTAGATCGCCTGCAGCGAGGTGATCGAACCCTGCTTGGTGGACGTGATGCGCTCCTGCAGGGCGGCCATCTCGGTGGCCAGGTTGGGCTGGTAGCCAACGGCCGAGGGCATCCGCCCCAGCAGCGCGGAAACCTCGGAGCCTGCCTGGGTGAAGCGGAAGATGTTGTCGATGAAGAGGAGGACGTCGCGGCCCTCCTCGCGGAAGAACTCGGCCATGGTCAGGCCGGTCAGGGCGACGCGAAGGCGGGCTCCGGGTGGCTCGTTCATCTGGCCGAAGGAGAAGACCGTCTTCTCGATGACGCCCGATTCGGTCATCTCGGCGATGAGGTCGTTACCCTCGCGCGAGCGCTCACCGACGCCGGCGAAGACCGAGTAGCCGCCGTGCTCCTGGGCGACATTGCGGATGAGCTCCTGGATGATGACGGTCTTGCCCACACCGGCGCCGCCGAAGACACCGATCTTGCCGCCCTTGGCGAAGGGGCAGATGAGATCGATGACCTTGATGCCGGTCTCGAAGACTTCGGTCGCGGTGGCCTGGTCCTTGAATGCGGGCGGCGGACGGTGGATGGGGTACCTGACGTCGGTCGTGACCTCGGCCTTGCCGTCGATGACTTCGCCCAGGACGTTGAAGACGCGGCCGAGGGTCTCAGGCCCGACGGGCACGCTGATGGGGCCACCGGTGTCCACGGCATCGATCCCGCGTGCGAGCCCGTCGGTGGTGGACATCGCCACGGTGCGGACCCAGTTGTTGCCCAGGTGCTGCTGCACCTCGCACACGACGGGACCGGCCGGGCCTGTGATGCGCACGGCGTTGAAGATGGCCGGCAGCTGACCCGCGGGGAACTCCGCGTCCACGACAGGCCCGGTGATGGCGATGACACGCCCGACCGTACCTTCGGTCAGCTCTCGCTTGGTGGTGCTGGTTGCCGCCATGTGGGCTCGTTCCTCCGTGGTGTCAGGTGCTGCTGGCGCCGGTCGCGATCTCGATCATCTCTCGCGTGATGTTCGACTGGCGCACCTTGTTGTAGGTCAGGGTCAAGTCGTCGATGAGATCCTGCGCGTTGTCGGTAGCGTTGCGCATCGCGACCATGCGCGAGGACTGCTCGCTGGCGGTCAGCTCCAGCACGGCCTGGAAGAGGCGCGTAGCCACGTAGCGCGGCATGAGCTGTGACAGCACCTGGCTGGGGTCCGGCTCGAAGATGAACTGGCCGCCGGGGATGCCCTCGGCGGCATGTGGATTGGGCTTGACCGGCAGCAGCCGCTTCAGCTCGGGACGCTGGACCAGCGTGGACACGAAGGCGGGATAGAGCAGGTGCACCTTGACATACGTGCCGGCGAGGAAGTCGTCGCTCACGAGTCGGGCCAGCGGCAGCACATCGCTGAAGGAGGGCCGGTCGCCGAAACCCTCGAATGATGCCGCCAGCGGCACGTGCGCACGACGCATCGCGGCCGTGCCTTTGCGACCCACGCTGACGACCGTCAGCTCCCCCGTCGACGCGGCGATCTCGCGTGCCGCAAAGCGGATGGTGTTGGTGTTGAGCGATCCCGCCAGGCCACGGTCGGTCGTGAAGAGCACGATGAGGCGAGGGCCGTCGCGCTCCTCGGCCAGGAGCGGATGCTTCTCGTGGTCGACCACGGCGGCGACATCGGCGATGACCTCGTCGAGCTTGTCGCTGTACGGCCGCGATGCCAGCGTGGCGTCCTGCGCTCGCTTGAGCTTGGAGGCAGCCACGAACTGCATCGCGCGGGTGATCTGCTTGATGTTGCCTACCGATCCGATGCGGCGTCGGATCTCGCGCTGACTTGGCACGAGCCCCTGGCGTCCTCCTGTTGGCGGCGACCGTCCGCGGTCGCCTGCGTGCTATGCGGTGAAGGTTTCCTTGAACGCCTCGGCGGCAGCCCGCAGGCCATCGACCACGTCATCATCGAGCGCCCGCCTGTCGGCCAGGCTGGCCATCAGCTCCGACTGCCCGGCATCGAGGTATCGATAGAACTGCTCCTCGAAGTCGCGCACCTTGCCGGCCGGGACGTCGTCGAGGTAGCCATTGGTGACGACCCACAGGATGGCCACCTGGCGCTCCACGGGAAGTGGGCTGAACTGGGGCTGCTTCATCACCTCGGAGATACGCTCACCGCGGGTGAGCTGATCGCGCGTGGCCTTGTCGAGGTCCGAGGCGAACTGCGCGAAGGCAGCCAGCTCTCGGTACTGCGCCAGATCCAGCTTCAGCGGACCAGCGACCTTCTTCATGGCCTTGGTCTGGGCCGCCGAACCGACGCGCGAGACGGAGATGCCGACGTTCAGCGCTGGCCGCTGGCCGGCGTTGAACAGGTCGGATTCGAGGTAGATCTGGCCATCGGTGATGGAGATGACGTTGGTCGGGATATAGGCCGAAACGTCGTTGGCCTGTGGCTCGATGACCGGCAAGGCCGTGAGTGACCCGCCGCCGTTCTCCTCGTTCAGCCGGGCAGCACGCTCGAGCAGACGGCTGTGCAGGTAGAAGACGTCCCCTGGGTAGGCCTCGCGACCGGGCGGGCGCCGCAGCAGCAGCGCCATCTCGCGATAGGCCCAGGCATGCTTGGTCAGATCGTCGTACACGCAGAGAGCATCCTTGACGATCTGGCCACCGATCTCGACGCCGTCCTCCATGACGGCCTCCCCCATGGCCGCTCCGGCGTACGGCGCGAGGTACTGCAGGGGTGCGGGGTCCTCCGCTCCGGCCACGACCACGATGGTGTGCTCCATGGCCCCGTGCTGCTCCAGCACGGCCACCGTCTGGGCCACCGTGGAGAGCTTCTGGCCGATGGCCACGTAGATGCAGACGAGGCCCTTGCCCTTCTGGTTGATGATGGTGTCGATGGCGACCGTGGTCTTGCCCGTCTGACGGTCACCGATGATGAGCTCGCGCTGGCCGCGGCCGATGGGGATGAGCGCCTCGATGGCCTTGATGCCAGTCTGCACGGGCGTGTCGACCGACTGGCGGGTGATGACGCCTGGCGCGACACGCTCGACGGGTCGCGTGGCCGTAGCGCTGATAGGGCCCTTGTCGTCGATGGGCTGGCCCAGGGCATC
>DATHSE010000141.1:0-5523 GCA_035464455.1 Anaerolineae bacterium
GCTCTTCGCGCTGCTCATCAGCGGCGTGGGCAGCGTCGTCATCCTCTATGCCGAGCGCTATCTCCACGGGCATCCGGAGCTCGACCGCTTCCATGCGCTGACGCTGGCGTTCATGGCCTCGATGCTCGGACTGGTGCTGGCGGACAACCTCCTGCTGGTCGTGGTCTTTTGGGGCCTGACCGGGATCACCTCGTACCTGCTCATCGGGTTCGAGCACACGGTCGGCAACTCGCGGCTGTCCGCCCAGCAGGCGCTCATCGTCACGGTCAGCGGCGAGCTGGCGATGCTGGCAGGCCTCGTGCTGCTCGGTTTCGCGGCGGAGACGTTCACCATCTCTGCGCTCGGCCCGATCGGTGAGAGCATCCGTGATGACGCCCAGTACGTGCTCTTCGTGGTGCTGATCCTGCTGGGCGCGCTCTCCAAGTCGGCGCAGTTCCCCTTCCACGTCTGGCTGCCCAACGCCATGGCGGCGCCGACCCCGGTCAGCGCCTACCTCCATTCGGCCACCATGGTCACCGCCGGGGTCTACCTCGTCGCACGGCTGACGCCGATCCTCGGCGGCACGGAGCTGTGGACCATGGTGCTGACCGTCAGCGGCGGGCTGACGATGCTCATCGGCAACATCCTGGCGCTGCGCCAGCATGACCTCAAGCTGGTGCTGGCCTACTCCACCGTCGGCGCGCTGGGCACGATGGTGCTGCTCATCGGATTGGGCTCGGACACCGCCTTCGTGGCTGCCATGGCGCTGCTGCTGGCGCATGCGCTGTACAAGGCCGGGCTGTTCCTCGTCACCGGCATCATCGACCACGAGATGGGCACGCGCGAACTCGATCGCTTCAGCGGTCTCGCGCGCATCATGCCCATCACGGCGGCTGCGGCGGCGCTGGGTGCGCTGTCGATGGCCGGCATGCCGCCGCTCATCGGCTTCGCCGCCAAGGAGCTGGGCCTGAAATCCGGCCTTGCCATGGACGAGGCTTCGATCATCGTCACCGGCGCGTTGGTGGTAGCCGGCGCTGCCACGGTGGGCGTGGCGGCCCTGGCCAGCCTGGGTCCCTTCGGTGGTGCCCTGCGCGCCCCGCGACAGGGGGGCCACGATCCCGCGGTGACGATGTGGCTGGGACCGCTCGCCCTGGGTGCCGTCGGCGTGCTTGCTGGCCTGCTCCCGGCGCTGGGCTCCGGACCCCTGATCGCCGCCGCCGCCGATGCCGTCGGCGCCGGCGAACCCACGTACGGCGTCGAGCCGTGGTACGGCGTGGACCTGGCGCTGGTGCTGAGCCTGCTCAGCATCGCGGCCGGCGGGCTCGTCTTCTGGCGGCGCCTCGATGCCCGCGCGGCCATCCGCCGGCTCGACCGAGGGCACCGCATCGGACCGGAGAAGGTCTACGTGTCGCTGGAGCTGAACCTGCTCCACGGCGCCAAGCGGCTCACCTCACTGCTGCAGAACGGTCGACTCCGCATCTACCTGCTGATCGTGGTGGCCACGCTGGCGACGCTTGTCTGGCTGGTCCTGCTGTGGGCCGGTGGCGTCCCTCCGGTGATCCTCACGTGGGATCTGTATGCCTGGGAAGCGATCGTGGCGGCGCTCATCGCCGGCGGTGCTGCCGTGGCCGTGACCTCGCGGACACGCCTGGGCGCGGTGACGGCCCTGGGGGTGGTCGGATACGGTATCGCACTGGTCTACGTGCTCTTCGGCGCGCCCGACCTGGCCATCGCCCAGATCCTCGTCGAGACGCTGACGGTGCTGCTGTTCGTGCTCGTCTTCTATCACATGCCCAGGTTCGGAGCGGACACGTCGCGTGGCTCCCGGCTGCGTGACGGGCTCATCGCCAGCGTCGCGGGCCTGCTGGTGACGCTGTTCGTGCTCGCGGCCACCTCCAGCACGGCCGATCCGATCTCCACCTTCTTCCTCGAGAACAGCCAGCCGCTGGCGAAGGGGCAGAACGTGGTCAACACCATCATCGTGGACTTCCGCGCGCTCGACACCCTGGCCGAGGTGGCAGTGCTGGCCATCGCCGGCTTTGGTGTCTACGCGCTGCTCAAGCTGCGGGTCCGACGGCGTGACGAGAAGGTGCAGCGATGAAGGACCTGATCCTGCCCACCGCCACGGCCTATCTCATGCCGGTGCTCCTGCTGTTCTCGTTGTTCCTGCTGCTGCGGGGCCACAATGAGCCGGGAGGTGGTTTCGCGGGTGGCCTGGTGGCGGCGACTGCGTTCGTGCTGCTGTCCATCGCGGCCGGCGTCGACTCGGCCCGCCGGGCGCTCGGCGTCGATCCGCGCACGCTGGTGGGTGGCGGCCTGCTGCTGATGCTCCTGAGCGGGCTGGTGGCGCCGCTGGTGTACGGCGAGCCATACCTGACCGCGCACTGGTGGAGCGTCACGCTCGGTGCCTACGACGTGTCGGTGGGTACCCCGTTGTTGTTCGACATCGGCGTCTACCTCGGCGTGGCCGGCACCATCCTGCTCATCACCTTCTCACTGGAGGAGGAAGGAGCATGACCGTGCTGCTGGCCGTCGTCGCCGGGATGCTCTTCGCCGCGGCCATCTACCTGCTGTTGCGCCGCTCGGTGCTGAAGCTGGCGCTGGGCCTGTCGTTGCTGTCCAACGCTGCAAACCTGGTCATCTTCGCGGCTGCCGGCCTGGCCCGCGGCGAGCCCCCGCTGGTGGCCGATGGTGCGACCGCGCCACCGCCCGGCGCCGCCGATCCGTTGCCGCAGGCGATGGTGCTCACGGCCATCGTCATCGGCTTCAGCGTGCTCGCCTTCACGCTGACGCTGATGCACCGCGTCTACCAGGAGGGTGGCAGCGACGACGTCGACGACCTGGCAGAGGCGGACATCCAGTGAACGAGATCGTCGTGCTCCCGGTGCTGGTGCCGCTGTTGGCCGCGGCCCTGGGCCTGCTGGCGTGGCGCTCGGCCGCCGATCAGCGGCTGATCGCCGTTGCCGGCTCGGGCATGCTGCTGGCGGGCGGCATCGTCCTGCTCGTCGTCGTCGAGCGTGACGGCATCCAGACGACGCAGGTCGGTGGCTGGCCAGCGCCGTTCGGCATCAGCATGGTGGCCGACCTCTTCAGCGCCATCCTCGTCGTCCTCGCCGGCGTCCTCGCGCTGGCCATCGTGATCTACTCGACCGCCACCCTCGAAGAGGGACGCGACCGCTTCGCCTACTACCCACTGACGATGGTGCTCCTGGCGGGCGTGTGTGGCACGTTCCTGACGGGGGACCTCTTCAACCTGTACGTCTGGTTCGAGGTGCTGCTCATCACCTCCTTCGTGCTGCTGGCGCTGGGCGGCGAGCGTGCCCAGCTGGAGGGCGCGCTGAAGTACGTGGCCCTCAACCTGGTCGCGTCGGCCACCCTGCTGGTGACGATCGGCGTGGTCTACGGCCTCACCGGCACGGTCAACCTGGCCGATCTGTCGCTGCGTCTCGGCGAGGTCGGGTCGGACGCGCTGGTGGCTGCCATCGCCGCGATGCTCCTTGTCGCCTTCGGTATCAAGGCCGCGCTGGTGCCGCTGTTCTTCTGGCTGCCCGCTTCCTATCACACGCCATCGGTGGCGGTCTCGGCGCTGTTCAGCGGCCTGTTGACGAAGGTCGGCATCTATGCGCTGGTGCGCGTCTTCACGCTGCTCTTCGCCGAGCAGGCGGCGGACCTGCAGCCGCTGCTCCTGACGGTGGCGGCACTCACGATGGTCATCGGCGTGCTCGGCGCGGTGGCACAGCACGAGATGCGGCGGCTGCTCTCCTTCCACATCATCAGCCAGATCGGCTACCTGGTGATGGGTCTCGCCCTGTTCACGGTCTCGGCCATGGCGGGGCTCATCTACTTCCTGGTCCACGTGGCGCTGGCCAAGTCCACGCTGTTCCTCGTGAGCGGCGCGGTCAAGCAGCTCACCGGCGAGTACGAGCTGGCGAAGACGGGTGGACTGTGGGTGCTGAAGCCCGCGCTCGCCGTGCTCTTCGGCGTCGCTGCCATGTCGCTGGCCGGCATCCCGCCCTTCAGCGGGTTCCTGGCCAAGCTGGCGCTCATCGAGGCCGGGCTGGCGGTCGACCAGGTGCTCATCGTGCTCATCGCGCTGGGCGTGAGCCTGGCGACCCTGTACTCCATGCTGAAGATCTGGAACGCGGCCTTCTGGAAGCCGTTGCCGGTCGATGCCGAGCCCCTCGCTGTGGCCGCGGTGGTGACGACGCAGGCGGTCACCAGCGCCCGGCTGCCACTGGCGATGCTGCTGCCCATCGCGCTGCTCGTCGCCTGCTCCATCGCGCTGACCGTGGCCGCGGGGCCCGCCTTCGAGCTGGTCGATGCCGCGGCGCTGCAGCTGATGGATCCGGCCGGCTACATCGAGGCCGTGCTGGGAGGTGCTCCGTGAGCACGCCGCGGCGGTCGCCGACCCACGGTCACGGCCTCTCGGCCTCGGCCATGTTCGCCGTCAACCTCACGCTGGCGCTCGTGTGGATGGCCATGAGCGGCCAGTTCGACGTGCTGAACCTGCTGCTCGGCTTCGCCTTCGGCTACCTCGTCCTCTTCCTGCTGCAGCGCGTGATCGGCACCTCCTCGTACTTCCGGAAGTCGGCGCTGCTGGTGCAGTTCGTGGCCTTCTACATCCTGGAGGTCATCCGCTCGAACATCCGCGTGGCGGTCGACGTGGCGACGCCGACCTCGCGCGCACACCCGGCCATCGTGGCTGTGCCGCTCGACGCGCACACCGCAGCCGAGATCACGCTGCTTTCGAACCTCATCACCATGACGCCGGGCTCGCTGGCGGTGGACGTCGCGGACGACCGTAGCGTCATCTACGTGCACTCGATGTTCGTCGACGATGTGGAGGCGTTCCGGCGCAGCATCAAGGACGACCTGGAGCGGCGGGTGCTGGAGCTGCTGCGATGAGCCGAGCGGTGGAGGGCGTGCCCGACAGCGTCATCGAGCTGGCCATGCTGGCGCTGGCGATCGCGCTGCTGCTGACCTTTGTGCGACTGGTGCGCGGACCGAGCCTGATGGATCGTGTGGTGGCCCTCGAGCTCATCGCCAGCCTCGTCGCCGGCATCGTGGCGGTCTACGCCATCGCTACCGATGTACCGGCGCTGCTCGATGTCGCCATCGCGCTGGCGCTCGTGGCGTTCCTGGCGGCGGTCGCCTTTGCCCGCTACGCCGAACGAGCGTTGCGCCCATGAGCGACCTCATCGCCACGGTCGCGGTCGTGCTCGGGACTGCCCTGGGCGTGCTGAGCGCCGTCGGCGTCCTGCGCATGCCGGACGCCTACATCCGTCTGCAGGTCGCCAGCAAGACGTCCTCGCTCGGCATCGCCCTGCTGATGCTGGGCGTGGCGGCGCACTTCGACGAGATCAGCGTCACCATCCGGGCGCTGCTGGTGGTGGTGTTCCTATTCCTGACCGCGCCGGTGGCCGCGCACGTCATCTGCCGCGCCGCCTACCTATCGGGCGTACCCCTGGCTGCCGCCACCGAGCGGGACGAGCTGGCCGGTGCATATGACGAGGAGTCGGGCCGGCTGGCCGGTGCCAGCGGACG
>DATHSE010000142.1:0-2827 GCA_035464455.1 Anaerolineae bacterium
GGCCGCCACCGCCTGCGCGAACTGCCCCTCGCCCATGCTGGCAGCCTCGTCCCATGTCCAGACGCTGTCGGCCAGGATGACCGTCTCGTCGCCCTTGTGGTCGACGCGTCCGGCAAACAGCAGCACCGCGTCTTCGGCCAGCTTGTCTGCCACTCCCGCTTCAGCGTAGGTGCGCGGGAAGACGACCACGTCGACCGAGCCCTGCAGGTCCTCCAGCGTGACCACTGCCATCGACTCGCCGTTGCGGGTGATGACGCGTCGCACACCCACGGCCATGCCACCGACCACGACGCGCTGCTGGTCGAGGCCCTCACCGATGTCGCCGGTGGGGGTATCCACGTAGCGCGCCATCTCGACCGCCAGCTCACCGAGCGGGTGATCCGAGAGGTAGAGACCCAGCAGCTCCTTCTCCCAGCGCAGGCGCTCGCGGGAGGAAGCCTCGGTGGTGACCGGCAATCGCCGCTCCAGCGCGGTGTCATCGATGCCGGGCATGTCGAACAGCGACCCCTGGCCGGTCACGCGATCACGTGCCTGCGCCTGGCCGTAGGCCATGGCTTCGTCGAGGCCTGCCAGCAACTGCGCTGGGTGCCCCAGCGACCTGAGCGCGTCGACCTTGATGAGCGCCTCCATGACGCGCTTGTTGACGAGGCGCAGGTCGATGCGGGCACACAGGTCGGCGAGGGACTTGAATTCACCGCCGTCCTCGCGCGCATCGATGATCGAGCGGATCGCGCCTTCGCCCACGTTCTTGATGGCCAGCAGTCCGAAGCGGATCGAGGCACCCTCGACGGTGAAGTCGAGGAAGCTGTGGCGCACATCGGGCCCGAGCACCTCGATACCCAGGCGGCGGCACTCGGCGATGGCACCGGCGATCTTGTCGGTGTTCTCGCGGAACGCGGTCAGCACGCTGGTCATGTACTCGACCGGGTAGTTGGCCTTGAGGTAGGCGGTCTGGTAGGCGATCAGGCCGTAGCAGGTGGCGTGGGCCATGTTGAAGCCGTAGCGCTCGAACGGCTCGAACGCCTTGAAAACGGCATCGATGACTCCCGCCGCGACGCCCCGCTCCGCGGCCTGCCGGACGAACTTGTCCTTCTGGGCCCGAAGCACGTCCGACTTCTTCTTGCGGATGGCATAGCCGAGCGTGTCCGCCTCAGGCCCGGTGAAGCCGCCCAGCGCGATGGCCGCAGCCATGATGTCCTCCTGGTAGACGAAGATGCCGTAGGTCTTCGCCAGGTAGGGCTCCAGCAGCGGATGGAGGAAGGTGACCTTCTCCTGGCCGTGCTTGCGGCGGATGTAGGCCGGGATGTTGTCCATCGGCCCGGGGCGGAACAACGCCACCATGGCCGCCAGGTCGTAGACCGAGGTGGGACGGAGCTCCTTGATGTAGCGACGCATGCCTGCCGACTCGAGCTGGAACACTCCCGTGGTCTCGCCGCTGGAGAGGAGGCTGAACGTCTTCTCATCGTCGAGCGGGATGTCATCGAGGTCCACCTGCACGCCGAGGTGCCGGTCGATGAGATCCACCGCCTGGCGCAGGATGGTCAGGTTCGAGAGACCCAGGAAGTCGAACTTCAGCAGGCCCAGCGCCTCCACCCCGTGCATCTCGTACTGGGTCATGAGGGCGTCGGAGTTGGTGGCCTTCTGGAGTGGCATCAGCTCGGTCAGCGGCTCGCGACTGATGACGATGCCGGCCGCGTGGGTGGAGGCGTTGCGGGCCACGCCCTCCAGCTGGCGTGCGATGTCGATCAGCTTGTGGATGCCCTGGTCGCCCTCGTACATCTCGCGGAACGGCGGGGCCTGGTGCAGCGCTTCGTCGAGCGTGATGCCGAGCGTGGTGGGGATGGCCTTGGCGATGCGGTCGACCTCGCCGTAGCCGTAGCCCATGACGCGGCCCACGTCGCGCACGGCCGCCCGCGCCAGCATGGTGCCGAAGGTGATGATCTGGGCCACGTGGTCCTGGCCGTACTTGCGCGTGACGTAGTTGATGACCTCGTCGCGACGCGCGTCCTCGAAGTCGACGTCGATATCGGGCATGGTCACGCGGTCGGGGTTCAGGAACCGCTCGAAGGGCAGGCCGTAGAGGATGGGGTCGACCGGCGTGATGCCCAGCGTGTAGGTCACGATCGAGCCGGGCGCGGAGCCCCGGCAGGTGGTGGCGATGCCCTGCTGCTTGGCATAGCGCACGAAGTCGGCCACGATGAGGAAGTAGGCCGCATAGCCCATCGAGATGATCACGCCCAGCTCGTACTCGAGACGCTGCCGGAGCTCGTCGGTCACGCTGCCGTAGCGCTGGTGCAGGCCGCGCTCGCACTCGTCGCGCAGCCAGGTCTCGACGGTGTAGCCGGCGGGCACCGGGAAGTGCGGCAGGCGCAGCTCTCCGAAGGTGATGTGCAGGTCGGTCATGTCGGCGATGACACGGCTGTTGGTCAGCGCCTCGGGCACGTCCTTGAACAGCCGCTCCATCTCGGCCGCGGTCTTGAGATAGAACTCGGCCGTCTCGAAGCGCAGCCGGCCGGGCGTGTCGAGGTTGGAGCCGGTGCCCACGCAGAGCAGCACGTCGTGGGCCTCGTACTGGTCCCTGCGCACGTAGTGCAGGTCGTTGGTGGCGACGACGCCGGCGCCGGTGTCGCGGGAGAGGCGCAGCAGCTTGGGATTGAGCGCGGTCTGCTCGGGCAGCCCGTGGTCCATGAGCTCAAGCCAGAAGCCATCGGGGCCAAGGATGTCGCGGTACTCGCCGACCACCCGGCGCGCGGTCTCGAAGTCGTCGACCTCGAGGGCCTTGGCCACCTCTCCGCCGAGGCAGGCAGACATACCGACGATCCCCGCG
>DATHSE010000143.1:0-2874 GCA_035464455.1 Anaerolineae bacterium
GCCCCGGGGCGACGATCGCGCCGCCGTCGTGCGGATGCCTCGGCAGGCGCCACGACCGCGCGTTCCCGCCCAGCGGGACAGTGTGACCATCGACCCGTCGCGCTGCCGCATTCCTCCCGCCCGGTGGGTGAAGACGCCACGTGTGACCGGGTCACGTCCCTAGAGTTGGTGTAACAGCGGCCTGGCCAGGAACGGAAGTGGCCACCGCGTCATCCTCACGTCGTTGGACTTAGGAACCCACGACGAAGGAGAACCACGATGGCCGATGACAGGATGAGCCTGCTCGAGACGATGCGCAAGGCCGGGGCCGAGGGCGACACCGACTTCCTGCGCCAGGGCGTGCAGGTGCTCGCCGAGGCGGTGATGGAGGCCGAGGTGACCGAGCTCACCGGGGTGGCCCACGGGGTGCGCGATCCCGAGCACCGGGCCACCCAGCGCAACGGCTACCGCGAGCGCCGCTGGGATACCCGCGTGGGCACCATCGGCCTGGCCATCCCGCGGGTCCGCGACGGCAGCTACTTCCCCAGTCTGCTCGAGCCGAGGCGTCGGGCCGAGCGGGCCCTGCTCGCGGTGGTGCAGGAGGCCTACGTCCTGGGCGTCAGCACGCGTCGGGTGGAGGATCTCGTCGAGACCCTCGGCATCACCACGATGTCGCGGAGCCAGGTGAGCCGCATCTGTGCCGCGCTCGATGCCGAGGTCGAGGCCTTCCGCGGCCGCTCCCTGGCCGGCGAGGCCTATCCCTACCTCTGGCTGGACGCGACCTACGTGAAGGTCCGTGACGGTGGCCGCGTGGTGAACATGGCGGCGCTCGTGGCCACCGGGGTGGCGACCAGCGGTGAGCGTCGCATCCTCGGGCTCGAGCTGGCGGCCGGGAACGACGAAGGCTCGGCCTGGGCGGCCTTCATCCGCTCGCTCGTGGCGCGTGGCCTGTCGGGCGTCCGTCTCGTCATCAGCGATGCCCACCCCGGGCTCGTGCGGGCCGTGCACGAGCAGCTCCTCGGCGCCGCCTGGCAGCGCTGCAGGGTGCACTTCACCCGCAACGCCCAGGACCTCGTGCCCCGCTCGGCGCGGGGCATGGTGGCCACGGTCATCCGCACCGTCTTCGAGCAGCCCGACGAGGCTGCTGCCCGTGAGCAGCTGCGGCGTGCCGTCGATGGCCTGCAGGCCCGCTTCCCGAAGGTCGCCCAGCTGCTCATCGAGGCGGAGGCCGACCTGCTGGTGCACTTCACCTTCCCCGAGAGCCATCGTCCCCGGATCCGCAGCACCAACCCGCTCGAGCGGCTCAACAAGGAGATCAAGCGCCGCACCGCGGTGGTGGGCATCTTCCCCACCCGGGCCAGCCTCATCCGGCTGGTGGGCATGGTGCTCGCCGAGCAGGATGACGAGTGGCAGGACGGGCGCTGCTACTTCCGACCCGAGTCGATGGCTCTCATCGATGCGCTGACCGAGCGGGAGGAGGAGCCAGCGGCACTACTGATGGCGAGCTGATCGACCAGGCGTGAGGACGATGCCCTGCTACACCACGTCCTGGGACTTGACCGACCTCCTCGCGCAGGAGCGAGCCCGAGAACAATCGCTCGACCATCGCGGCGTTCTCATCGGCGTAGGCATCATGCGCAAAGCTCAGGAGCGTCCTCCCCGCCCGAACCTCCGCGTCCAGATCGTCGGCCACGGCGTGGGTCAAGGGAGTGACACCCCGAAGAGCACCGGCGAGTGCGTCCGACGCGAGGGTGCGCCGCTCGGCAGCGTCCGCCGATAGCGTCGCCAGCCAGCGCGTGAGTGGTGCGATGGTCGACGGCGCCAGCGACGCGCCGTCCTCTCCGAGGGCGCCGTCTGGGACACCGATGATCTCGCGCACGCGGAGCTCGGTCTCCGCAAGCAGCGTCTCGATGCCCTCGAGGACCACCGTGGCTTCCTCTCGTGCAGGCATTCGGTTGACGATGACCATGAGGTCGAGTCGGCGCTGTTCGGCGCGCTCCAGCACGTCCCACGGGACGCGATCGGCATAGCGCGTCGCGGTCGTCACGAAGAGACCCACGTCGGCCGCCTCGAGGAGATGGTTGGCCAAGGCACGACCGGCGTGCTCGACTGAATCGACGTCTGGTGTATCGACGATGACCAGACCCGGCAGAACATCTGCGACTCGTCGCTCGAGACGGGCCGCCGAGAGGCCCGCCAAGGCGCCGACCTCGATGGCGCGCTCCAGGTCGGCGGCGTTGCCAACCGCTACAGCGACTCGCGTCGTGGGCCGCAGCACGCCCGACGTACTGACCGCCGTGCCGGCTAGTGTGTTGATGAGGGTGGACTTGCCGGAACCCGTGGGGCCCACGATGGCGACGAGCAGCGGCGCATCAAGGTCGCGGGCTCGGGGCAGCAGGAACGAACGCGCATGGTCGCGAAGCTCCAGGGCTCGTTCGCGCGGCCCGCGACTGGCCGCTGGCGAGACGGGGGCGTCTGGGTCGAGGCCGATATCCCGCTGAGCCTCGGCGAGAAGCTGCCAGCGTTGCTCTGCGCTCTCGGCCAGGCGCTCCACCCGCGTGGCGATGTTGCTTCGTTCGCTCGACGTCGAATCGTCCGGCGCCACGTTCATCGGGCCATCATGCCGGGAGGACTTCCATCACGCTCGTTCAGCATGCAGTTGGGAGCGGCAAGCGCGGCAGGATACCCCACAGCCGCGCGAGGCAAGCTCAGCGTCAGAAGGGCACTGCTGTTCAACGGCGACGTTCCATGAACACCACCTCGACTACAGGTAGCTGGCCAGTCACCACGCTCCTTGGTCAGCCTCGACGACCGTGCACACCGCCCCGCCGTCGCTGATCACGTGGCCATGGCTCGTCACCATCACATCATCGTGCCTTGCCCGGAAGAGTCGCT
>DATHSE010000144.1:0-23659 GCA_035464455.1 Anaerolineae bacterium
CATGTGCCTGGATCTCCTCCGTGCGGTCACTCGGGCCGCCGAGCATGGAGTCGACCTTGACCACGAAGTCCGTGCGGCCGGCCTCAAACTCCGCCAGGACAGCCTTGGCGTCGGGGTGCATCACCGTCAGGACGATGATTCGCTGGTCGTCGGGGCTGATGGTGGCCGTGCCACAGCCATCCTTGTCGATGCCGGAGGCCCTCTCCACGGACCACTCGCTCATCCCGAGCGTCAACAGGATTAGCTCGGCGACCGTGGTCGCTTCCTCGACGGTGAGGCAGGCGTCGCCCTTGTCCGGATTGCCGATGGCCTCCGCGAGCGCTCGCTCGAGCGTGGCGACCGCAGTGGATGGATGCTCCTCATCCGGGTCAGCGGGAGACTCTTCCGGGCTCACTTCCACGGGACCCGGGGTCGGACCGGTCCCCGGTGACACGGCCAGTCGCAGACCGGTGAACGAGAGCACGGCCGGGACAAGGTCATCCGGATCTTCCGGCCGACCCTCGCCCAGCAGGTCGACCGTCACGTCGCCTTCGAAGGCCTCGCCGAGCGGCGTGCTGAAGAACGGCCCGTAGGCGTAGACCCACTCGCCGCGCTCCTGACCATCGTAGGTGCGGATCTCGTCGACCCACCAGTCGCTGCCGTCCGAGACGAAGTACATGTTGAGACGCTGCTCCAACTCATGCTCGAACCAGACCACCTCCAGGGTCCAGTAGTCGCTATCCCCCGGATCGGAGTTCAGGGACTGGGGCCAGACGTCGTCGCCGAACACGAGGTCGCTGACCTCGAGCCTGAAGTCATCGGCGGTGAGCTTCACGCGCTCGGTCGTCCAGGCGACGGCCGGTGCGCCGGGCGATGTCGCTCCCGGCATCTGGAGACCGGAGGGCAGGACGCCCGAGACCAGCAGGACGCTGACAAGGGCGACGCCGATCCCGACAAGGAAGGGCTTGGTGGCACCGAACATCGTCCTCGAGTCTCCTGTGGGTGCTGGTGCGGGCCGCGACGTGCGGCCATTCGTCTTGTAGGTCGGATGGTCCTGGGATGCCCCGTCGTCGAGATCCAGCGTGCGACTCGTCCCGCCACGGAGTGACGGCCACCAGCGTGTGCGCCGAGCCTGGGGCGTGGCGCGGACCTCCGCCATCACCCGCCCGATGCTGCGGCGCTGGTCGACAGCCGGTCGGTCCTGGTCACGCAGCAGGGCGCCGGCGGCCATGCCGAGACGTTCGTCGTTCATGAGCTCGTCCTCGGGGCGGTGATGGGGGAGACGCGTCGGGCATCGGCATCGAGCGCGGCCCGAAGCGCCTTCAGTGCGCGGTTCAGCCGGGAGTTCACGGTCCCGACCGAGACATCGAGGGCGCCGGCGACCTGGTCGAGCGGCAGGTCGAGCATGTAGCGCAACACGATGGCGGCACGGTGTTCCGCGGACAGGCGCCGCAGCCCGCGCTCGAGCTGGTCGCGCTCGAGGACGCCCCGGAAGTCATCCGCGGCCACTGGCTCGTGGGATCCGTCGATGGCCGACTCCGGCAGCCACGCCGGACGTCGCTTCGCTTCTGCGTAGCAGGCGCGCACGAGCAGCCGATACGACCAGCCGCCGAACCGCTTCGGGTCACGCAGACGGGGCAGGTCTCGCCACACGGCGACGAGCGCCTGTTGCGTGGCGTCGTCCGCCGCGCCGGCATCGCCGAGCACACCCAGCGCGACGCGATAGAGCCGGGGATGGGCGATGGTCGCGAGCGTCTCGAACGCTTGCTGGTCGCCGTGCTGCGCCATGATCACGAGTTCCGGGTCCATGTCCTCACACACTATCGCCGGCTGTTCACCGACGGGAGGTCCCGGGTCGATCGGGGTCCTCTACTCGTATGTGCGATGCGGGCCGTCGTTCCCTTCCGTCTTCGGGCGGACGGCGCCGGCTCCACGGAGCCGTCGCGTTCGCCCTCGGATCACGCTCCGACCGTCAAGGTATACCGCTGCCGGGCGGCCGTCACCGTCACGCCCCGGCTGGCCCGCTGAGCATCGCGCGCCATCTGCTCCACCCGACCGTCGTCGTGCCATGGATCGTGGTGGAAGAGCAGCAGGCTGCGCGCTCCGGTGAGCTCCGCGAAGGCGACGCTATCGAGCACCGACGAGTGGCCCCAGCCGACGCGCTCGCGGTACTCATCGGGCGTGTACTGCGCGTCGTGGACGAGCATGTCGGCCTCGCTCGCGATGGCTGCGCCGGAGGTCCACTCTGGCTCGGACGGGAAGGACGGGCTCAGCGCGGGCTCGTGGTCGGGCAGGTACGCGAGTACGCGACCGCCAGCCTCGATGCGATACCCGACCGCTGTGTCGGGGTGGATGATGGGAGCCGCAGTGATGGTGAAGGCTCCGCGGACGACGGGCTCCATGGACGCGTCCCGCAGCTCCAGCTCGCAGCTGAGGTCTCGCAGGCGCACGGGGAAGAGCGGCGGCGACAGGTAGCGGCCGAGCCGGTCCAGCAGCGGCGTCGTGGCCGGCGGTGCCCAGATGGTCACGCTGGCGTCGGCCCAGAACAGTGGCGCGAAGAAGCCGAGCCCCACGATGTGGTCGAGGTGGAGGTGCGAGAGCAGCAGGTCGATCCGTCGGACGCGACCGTTCAGGACATCTCCGAGCCGACGGATGCCGGTGCCGGCGTCGAGGATGACGACATGCTCCGGGTCCTCCCCGGAGATCGCGACGCACGACGTGTCCCCGCCGAATCCGATCGTCTCCGGACTGGCCGTCGCGATCGAGCCCCGCGTCCCCCAGAAGGTCACCTTCACGCGCCGTCGCGAGCCTCCCAGAACATCGCGACCGCTCCCATGAGCTGGTCGGGCGGCGAGACGATGGGAAACGCCGTCACCTCGATCGTGCGCTCCACGCCGTCCCCGCTGAGGATATCCAGGGGTCCGTGGACCGGGATCGCGCGGCGCAACGAGACCACCAGCGGGATCTCCTCGGCCGCCAGGACTCGACCCGACCGCGACGGGCGGAATGACGTCGTCCACTCGGCGAAGGGCATGATGCGGATCTCGTCGAAGCGCCGACCCAGCACCCGCTCGGCCGGCTCGTTGAAATAGACCATGTCACCGGCCGTGTCGATGACGAAGACCGGGACGGCCAGCCGGCTGGCCAGGTGGCGGACGAGGATCAGCTCTACGGGTTGCTGCGCCATGGCGCGGAGGATGCTTCAAACGACCGCTTGCCGGCAAGTCCTCCTGGATCGTCCCTGCTTGCGGCATCGTCAGGACATCGTGGACACTGGACGGCGCGTCGAGGCGGGGCGGCGCTGAGACGGGGACGGCGCCCGAGACGCCCGTCCTCCAGCAGATCAAGCCGCCGCCGCGGCTCCCAGGATGGCCGCATCCGCGATGTCGCAGAGAGGAGTCAGCCATGAAGGACACGCGAAAGCCCACCAAGGGTGCCGACAAGGCCGACAAGGCCAGCAGGGCAGCCGAAGGTTTCACGGACGAGGAACGAGCCGCGATGAAGGAACGCGCGGCGGAGCTGAAAGCGGAAGGGCGCGCGAGCAAGAACAGGGCGGAAGGAGAGCGAGCCGCCCTGGAGAAGATCGCCGAGATGCCAGAGCCGGATCGCTCGATGGCCGAGCGGATCCATGCCATCATCACGGCCAGCGCGCCGGCACTCGCGCCGAAGACCTGGTACGGAATGCCGGCGTACGCCAAGGACGGCAAGGTCGTCTGCTTCTTCCAGGGCGCGGACAAGTTCAAGGCGAGGTACGCCACGCTCGGGTTCAACGACGCGGCCAACCTCGACGAGGGCAGCATGTGGTCGACCGCCTTCGCGCTGACGGGATTGACCGATGTCGAGGAGGCAAGGATCGCCGAGCTGGTCAAGAAGGCGGCCAGCTAGCGTACGGTCTCCGTTGGCTCGAGCGGCTGGATCAGGCGGGTCCGTAGTCCAGGTGGACGACGCCGTTGTCGTATCGTTCGAGCTCCTTCAGGGCGAGCCTGGTCGGGTCGACGCCATCTCCCCACAGCTTCCTGCCCGCGCCGAGGGTGAGCGGGTAGACGAACAGGTGCAGGTCATCGACGAGCCCGTCGCGCAGTAGCGCGCGAACGAGGGTGCCGCTGCCGCTGATGTAGATGATGCCGTTAGTCTCGTCCTTGAGCCGGCGGATCACGTCCGGGTCGTACGGGCCTAGGCGGGTCGAGGGATCCCAGGTCACCGCCGGTTTCTGCGAGCCCACGACGTACTTGTGGGTGTCGTTGAAGAACGGGGCGCCGGGGTCGTCCTCGACCGTGCGGACCGACCAAGCCGGCGCGAACATCTCGTACGTGGTGCGCCCGAGCAGGATCGCCGTCGCGGCGCCGGTGATGGCGCCGAGCGTCTCAGCCATCTGGGGATCGAACCCGTAGGGGAGGGTCCATCTCGGATCCTCGAAGACGCCGTCGAGCGCGATGAACTCGTGGACTGCGATGGTACCCATAGACCTGTCCTCTCTCGCTCGTCGCCGGCCCCCGCGCCCATTGTCGCCCGAAGTGGGCCCAGTCACGCCACCGGCGGCATCCCCGGCGTGGCGGACTGGATCCGGGGCATCGGGCTCACTGCAAGGGGGAAGCTCGACAGGTAGCGGTGGTTCCCACCCCGCGGCAGCACGGTACGATGCCGGCGAGACACGGTTGACGGTGGTGCCGGCCCGACTCGCTCGGGCAAGCTGGAGGGAGTACGACATCGCAGATACCGGCCTGCTGGTCAACCTTGCGATCGCGCTTCTCGCGGCCCTGATCGGAGCTGCTGTCGCACTCCGGCTCGGGCAGTCGACGATGGTCGGCTACATCGTGGCCGGGATCGCGATCGGTCCGTTCACTCCCGGCTTCGTCGGCGAGATCGACGTCGTGCGCGAGCTCGCCGACATCGGCGTGGTCTTCCTCATGTTCGCCATCGGGGCGCAGATCTCGTTCGGTGAGTTGGCCCAGCACCGCCGGGTCGCGCTCCTCGGAGGCACGGCACAGGTGCTCATCACCATCGCCGTCGGCGCTGCGGTGGGCATCGGCCTCGGGTGGGGTCTGCTCGAATCCCTGTTCCTGGGCGCGGTCGTCTCCAACAGCTCGAGCACGGTCCTGGCAAAGGTCCTCGGTGAGCGAGGCGAGACGGACAGCCAGCACGGCCATGTCGGCCTGGCCTGGTCCACCGTCCAGGACCTGGGCACGGTCGTGCTGATCGTGCTGCTGACGGCCTTCGCCGGACCCGGTATCGAGCCGCTCGACATCGTCGAGACCGTGGGCATGGCGTTGCTCTTCCTCGCCGTCATCACCGCCATCGGCGTCATCCTCATCCCCCGGTTCTTCGAGCTGCTGGCCAGGATACGCAGCCGCGAGGTCTTCATCATCGGTGTCGTTGGCACCGCTCTTGGCGTTGCCTACCTGGGCACATTCTTCGGCATCTCGCTCGCACTGGGCGCGTTCCTGGCAGGCATCTTCGTCTCGAAGTCGGATCTCTCGCACCGGGTGGTGGCCGAGGCGCTGCCGTTCCGGGATCTCTTCGCGGGCCTGTTCTTCGTGTCGGTGGGCATGCTCGTGGACCCCGCGTTCGTGATCGAGCAGCTACCGCTGGTCCTGCTCGGCGTCGCACTCATCGTTCCCGTGAAGGGTGCGATCGTCGGTCTCATCGCCCTCGTCTTCCGGTATCCGGTCCGAACCTCGCTGCTGACCGGGGTGGTGCTGGCGCAGTCGGCCGAGTTCTCCTTCCTGCTGGCGGGCGTGGGGGCGGACGTCGGCGCAGTCTCGCAGACCGGGTTCGGGCTCATGATCACGTCGGCAGCGATCAGCATCGTCCTGGCACCGATCCTGCGGAGGGCGGCGGACCCCATCGTCCGTCGCGTCGATCGCTGGGCCGGCCGCCGTGCCTCCCCGGATCTGCCTCCGCCACCGGCGAGGGGTGGCCGTCGGTTCGCGGTCATCTGCGGCTACGGACGAGTCGGTCAGCTGATCGCCGGGGCTCTCGACCGTCGCGGCTTCGCTGCCATCGTCATCGAGCCAGACAGTCGGGCGGCCGAGCAGGCGCGTCAGGCGGGCCGGACCGTGATCGAGGCCCCGGCGGAGCACGAGAGCGTGCTCCACGCTGCCGGGATCGGGCGAGCCGCCGTCCTCATCGTGGCGGTGTCGGACCCCATCGCCGCACGGGTGATCGTCGAGACAGCCCGTCAGGCGCAATCGCGGCTGCCCATCGTGGTCCGGACGCACAGCGCTACGGAACGAGCCGCACTCACGCGGCTCGGAGCGTCCGAGGTGGTGGTGGGCCAGATGGAGCTCGGCCTCCAGATGACACGGTTCGCACTGCGCAAGTTCGGGGTCAGCAGCGCAGAGGCTGACCTGGTCGTCGCTGCACTCCGCCGGCGGTGATGCTCCGATACCCGGGGGAGGCCTATCGCTGGGGTGGGTCGCCCACGGACGCACGATCGGGAGCGCGACTCCGTGGCTCCCCGGATGCAGGTCGTGACGTGAGGCCGTATCTTCGACACACACAGGGGGAGACGCGTGTCCGCAGAAACCAGGAACACACCAGGCCGTAGCCCGCGGGTGCTTGCATGGACGCTCCTCGCCATCATCCTGCTGCCGGCCATGCTCGTCGCCGACGGTGCGGTGCTCGCTGCCGGACCGGCGCGGGTCGTGTCCGAGGCGCCGGCGAAGACGCGGACGATCGCGCTCACATTCGACGACGGCTGGCAGCCCGGGCGCTGCGGCGAGATCTTCGAGACGCTGAAGCGCTTCGACGTGCCTGCCACCTGGTTCCCGAATGCCGTCTACATGGGTGCCGCACCGGGGCTGTGGCGGCGCATCGCGGAGCGACACTCCATCGGCAATCACACCACGCATCACCTCTCGCTGCCGGGGCGCCCGGCGCGCGAGGTCCGGAAGGAGATCCGCTCCGCTGAGCGGCGCATCGAGAAGCTCACCGGCCGCCCCATGAGCAAGCTCCTGCGCCCGCCCTACGGTGCCTGGGACCAACGCCTCCGGCGGGAGGCGGGTCGCCTCGGGTACGACACCATCGTGCTCTGGGACGTCTCGGCCAACGACACCTCGCCACGCGCCACCGAGCGCGGGGTTGCCCGGGCAGCCCTGCGGGGCAAGCCCGGGTCGATCGTGCTCATGCACTGCGGGCCGGAGGTGACGCCGCGCGTCCTGCCCGTCGTCATCGCCCGCTACGCCTGCGACGGCTTCCGCTTCGCGACGGTCGAAGGCCTCCTGGCGGGTGAGCCCGGGGTGGAGGCGAAGGTGACCTGCCCCCCGCCGAAGCTGCCACAACGCCCAGTGTCGGCGCGCACCGAGGAGACCGACGTCGGACCCTACGGGGAGGACCTCGGCGCTGAGGCGGCTGGCGGCGAGTGGCAGCTGACCGACATCATGGACGGCGACGTGCTCGGGCCGGTGCCAGCCGACGTCGTGTTCACGCTGCGGTTCGAGCCGGGCAAGGTGAGTGGCGTCGTGGGCTGCGACGTCTACACCGCGCGGTCGCCGTCGCGGCCCGACGGCGCGCTCGAGCTCAGCCGACTCATGCGCAGCTTCGATGGCTGCGATGTGGGCGCGGACAGCTCCGCGAGGCCCCTCGACCTGCTGATGAGCACGGCCAGTCAGCGCATCGTCGACGATGCCCTGGAGCTGCTGGATGCGGATGGACGGACGCTCCTGCGCTTCGTAGCGAGCGAGCCGTCGGGAGTCGTCGGCGAGTGGATCGTGTCGGCGGTCGCGGACGACAGCGGTGCGCTGCTGGCCACGGAGGGGGGTCCGCCCATCACGGCGACGTTCGCGTCCAACGGCAGCCTCTCAGGCTCGACCGGCTGCAGCGCCTACCGCGGTGGCTACAGCACGTTCGGCAGCGCCGTCAGCGCCGGCCCGATCCTGGCCGCCGCGGCAGCCTGCGAGGACGACCCCGCTGGAGCCGGAGCGCGCTTCCTCCAGGCCCTGCGCTCGGTCACGAGCTGGAGCGTGCGTGACGGCGTCCTTGAGCTTCGAGACGCGCGCGATGCCGTCGTCCTGGAGCTGTTGCCGAACACGCCAGGGGCCTGACCGCGCAGAGTACCCACCCGAGTCGGCCGGGGCTCAGCGTGTGCGGTCGTAGGCCCTCTGGTAGGCACGCCGCAGGCTCTCCACGCGGGCGCTGAGCTCCAGCCAGCGGGCCGTGCCCCGCTCGACCGACGCGCGCTCGCGGTCGGCGTCCCGCCACATCGTCAGGATCTCCGTGGGCGGCAGGTCAGGCGAAAGGTCCTCGATGGTCGTGCTGGCACCTGAATCGACCGACGCCTCATGGGCGTCCTCGGCCAGCGAGGTCTGTGTGGCAGCCTTCGCCAGGAGCGACCGGGCCGCCTCCTCCACGTCGCGTGCGAGCTGTGGGAAGGCGGGGTCGTCGACGGGGGTCGAACGCTTGAGCTCCTCCAGTGACAGCAGCTCACCGAGCTCCCTGATGAGCTCGTCGGACACGACCCGGATCGTCGGGTCGATGGCCTGGGCATCGTTGGTCACGGTCGGATGACCTCCTCGGTGGACTGCGCGGCTTGGCGATGGTACATGTGGGCAACCTGGCTGTCATGCGCCGGCAGAGCTGGATGCTATACGCAGGGTCGGCGTCGCCGAGGGCGGAGGCGTTGGCGGCCGGTGCCCTCGCAGGGGCCTACGCATCCTGGGCAAGCCGCTGACCGTCCCCAAGCCCCTCTCGAGCTCAGGCCCCCAGAGGATCGACGAGTCGCAGTCCGGGGGGTGTGACGAACCGCCGATCGTGTGACCAGACCTCGATGGCGCCGTGGTCGAGCGCCGTCACGGCGATCTGCAGGTCGAAGACTCGCGCCCCGACCACGTCGAGTCGGGAGGCGATGTCCATCACTCGTTGGCTCAGCGCGGGGCCGGGGGACAGCACTCGGGCTCCTGCTTCCACGAGTGCATCGATGAAGGCGCGCGCCTCTGCGGGAGCGGATGGCCGGCCACTGGCTGCTGGATGTGTCACGACGCTCCAGAACTCGAAGACACTAGTGGTCGCGATGCCCCAGCCGTCGGCGCGACTGCCGGCCGCTTCGAGCGCCTGCTGGGCAGCCCTGTGCTCGCGTGTCGTCGCCCGGTGGGCATAGACCAGCAGGTTCGTATCGATCACGACCACTCGAGCCTACTCTTCCGCGATCAGGCGGTACATGGCCTCGCGGTCCCCGACATCCAGGCCAGGCGGAAGCCCTCCGTCGACGGTGATCCAGTGGATCTGCCGGTTCACGGCTGCATGAGGGGCGCCGGATGCCAATTCACGCCGCAAGCCGCGCTCGACCAAGTCGCGAATGGTGGTCCGCCGCTCAGCAGCGGCTTTCTTGACCTCGATGACGAGGTCGTCGGGAAGTTCGACGGTGGTCTTCATACAGGAATACAGGTTACCATTCATACAGGCCACCCGACGGGTTCCCGAGGTATAGCGGGGATGCGTTACCTGCTCGGCGCCGGCGTCAGCCGAGAACGTCTGCGACGAGTGTGCTCAGCCGAGCGTGATGCTCGGGGCTTCGGAAGTCCAGCAGCGGACTGCTCTCCAGCGCGACATCCACGTCGACCCGTCCGTGGCGTCGTACGTACAGCGCCGGATGGATGTCACCCCGGTCGTCCGTCTCCACCGTGATGGCCGCTCCGTCCGGCCCGGCAGCATCCACGTACTCGGCCAGCGAGACGATGCCCTCGTCCCGGATGCGGCCGTCGGGATCGCGCGAGACCGCGTGGGCCAGGTATGACTTCTGGTGCCAGAGTTCCGGTGCCGTGGAGGCCGAGGTCAGAAGGCGGCCGACCACCTCGCCCGGCGGCAGCTCCGGACGCTGTCGCTCCATCCCGAAGTAGCGTCCGGCCACGTCATCCACGAGCAGCCGCGCATTGTAGCGGTGCCCGTGAACCGCTCCGGAGTTGGAGGCGATGCCGTACTTCTTGAGTCCGGAGACGCCCTGTCCGATGGTGCCCGCGAAGTAGATGCCCGGCGCCGTGGCGCTCTCGTATGCGTTCGTCATGATGGGCAGGCCACTGCGGCCGAAGGTGATCACGCCCACGCTCTCGAGGTCGAGCAGCGGGGCCCGAAAGCCCGTGGCGGCGATGACCTCATCCACCTCCGCGATGAATGGCTCGGAGGTATCGGAGCGGCGCGTGTGAACGGACAGGCCGGTCGAGTGTCGCGTGATGCGCTCGATGGAGGCGTTGAGGATGAACACTCCGCCACCGGTGTCGGCATCCTCCCAGGGTTGGATGTAGCGGGCCCGCACGCCGCTCAGAGAGTGCAGGTTGACCGAGAGGTGGGCCGAGCGCGGCGAGGCCAGGATGATGGGGCTGGCCCAGTGCAGCAAGCCGTTCGCCAGCTCGAAGCCGGAGTTCTGCTTGCCGATGATGAAGAGCCGCTTGCCCGCGTAGCTGGCCGCCTCGCGTGTGTCGACGTAGTGGACGGCATGCTCGATGCCGGGCGTCTCGGGTAGCAACGGCTCGGCGACCCCGACCGCGAGGATGATGACGCGGCTGCGGTACTCGCCGGCGGGCGTGTGCAGGACGTAGTGCTCGCCGTCACGGCTGGTGCCCTGCCAGGGCGTCTGATAGCGAACCGACAGCCCGGTGCGCTCGGCGAAGCGTCGGATCCCCTCTTCCATCTCCGCGCGCGAAGGGAACTCGGTCGAGCCGTCCATGAGGGACGGCATGATGCCTCGGTGCTCAGGCTCGAAGGCAACGAGGCTGTTCCAGTCGTAGCGCTCGTACTCCTTCGTGTCATGTGCCAGCGGCACGTGCGGCTTGGTCCAGGAGAGGAGGCGCTGGAAGAAGGGGAAGCGACGGAACATGCCGCCCGGCCCAGGATCGGCCGAGATGACGGCATGATCGATGCCGCGTCGCGAAAGGTAGTACGAGGCCTGCAGGCCACCTGGTCCGCTGCCGACGACGAGGACCGGGTACGTCCCCGGCGGATGGGGCGGCGTTGCCCATCCAGGACCCGGCGACGGCGTGGTGCTGGTCATGTGAGGGCGCTAGCCACGACGGTTGGCACGCTCCAGGCGACGGCTGACCGACTGCAGCATGCGAAACATCACCGGCGGGTGCTCGAGCAGGAAGTCGCGCAGTTGCGGCCCGGCCAGCTGGAGTACCTTCACGGGGCTCTCGGCCACCACGTCGGCCACGGGCGGCTCGCCCAGCAGCAACGAGATCTCGCCGAAGAAGTCCCCCCTCCCGAGCCGTGCCACATCCTCCCCATCGACACGGACGCCGACCTCACCCTCCAGGATGACGAAGAACCCGGAGCCGGAGAACCCTTGGCGCAGGATGCGCTGTCCGGCCGGGAACGACTCTGCCGACAGCGTATGTGCTACCGACTCCAGCTGGGGCTGATCCAGGTCGGAGAAGAGCGTCAGCCCGGCCAGGGCGTTCAGGAGCTCGGTCTGGTTCACGCGATCCCGCCTCCTCTGCGGTCACTCACACGAGGCCGTCACTCACCCGCCATCATCAGTCGCGGACCTGGGCGTCGATGCGGCGCAACCGGTCGGCCAGCTCATGGAGCAGGTTCATGGCCAGCTGCGGCTCCCGTTCCAGCAACGCGAGCAGATCCCACGAGGCCAGGGCCAGGCAGGCCGTCGGTCCAACGGCGTAGACCGTGGCGTTGCGTGGTTGCTGGTCGATGACCGAGAGCTCGCCGAAGAACTCGCCCGGCCCAAGTCGCGCCAGCTCCTCGCCTCCGGCCACGATCCTCACCTCGCCGGAGGTGACGATGTAGAGGCCGTTGCCCACCTGGCCCTGGAGGACGATGGCATCGCCGTCGGCAAAGGGCAGTTCCCCGGAGACATCAGCGATGTGCTCCAGCACCTCGGCACCACACTGCCTCAGGAGTGGCACCTTCTCCAGCCAGGCCAGCTTCTCCTGTCTGCTCAGCGACATGGTGGCCCTCCTTGCACGGATAGCAGTCCAGCCATGGTAGCAGCGGGTCTACGGCCGGCGGCTGCCGTCCGGATGCGCCGCCTGGCGCCGTCCGCGGCGGCTACGGCGGCCCGATGTCCTGCTGGAGGTCGATGAGTGGCTGCTGGCCGGTTCGGAGGAAGCCGTCCTGGGCTCTGTCCATGTCGATCACGAGCATGAGCACCGCGCCCAGGGCGATCGCCAGCACGACGGCGCTGAAGGCGCTGCGCTTGCCGGCCAGGCCGGCGCTATAGCCAACCATGCCGAGGGCCAGGAGCGTGCCGCCGAGCAGCAGCAGGACGACGGTTTCCGGCACGCGGGCGTAGAGGCCGGCTGTGACCCTGGAGGTGTTCAAGTCGATCGTCTCGTTCAGCGACTCTCCGTACGTCGCGAGCAGGTCGGACGAGCCGGCGGTGCGGGCCACCTCTTCCAGGATGGCCCAGAGCTCGTGGTGGATCTCCTCGCTACGCTGGAGCCTCGCCCCGACCGTGCCGCTGGTCTCGGATGTCACGACGCGCAGCGGCACGTACTCGCGGAGCAGCTCGCGGCTGGCCTCGGCCTGGGGCGAGGGCAGAAACCCGGCCCGCAGGTACGTCGTGCCGATGGAGTTCGCCTCCGCCAGCACCAGTCCGCGGCGCGTGTCGTAGCGGTCTGACGCCATGCCCATGGTGATCGCCAGGAGGAAGGCCATCAGTGCCAGCAACGAGCCGACGATGACCCCCGCCGGCCCCTCTTCCTTCTTGTCCGGTGTGCGTTCCTGCCACCAGCGGCCCAATCGAAAGCCGACTTCGTACGCCACCAGGGCGGCGATGGCGAAGCCGATCAGGATCCCCAGGAGGGGATACGTGTCCAAGGCCTGCTGTCCCACCGCCGCAGTCTACGTCGGCCCGAGCGCCTTCATGGCCCCGTCACGCGCGATGGAGGCTGTCGATGAGCCTGCCCATCACGCCGACCCGGCCGCGCGCCGGTCACCGACCGGCTCGGGTCGCAGCCGCAGCCGTCGCAGGAGCTGGGCATTGGCGGCCACGATGATCGTCGACGCGCTCATGGCGATGGCGCCCAGCGCCATCGGCAGCGTGACCCCCCAGGGCGAGAGAAGACCCGCCGCGATGGGGATGGCGACGAGGTTGTAGCCGGTCGCCCAGGCAAGGTTCTCGATCATCTTGCGGTAGCTGGCGCGAGACAGCTCGATGGCGCCGACCACGTCGCGGGGGTCGTCGCGAACGAGGACGATGCCGGCCGACTCGACCGCCACATCGGTGCCCGCTCCGATTGCGATGCCCACGTCCGCCGTCGCCAGCGCCGGTGCGTCGTTCACGCCGTCACCGACCATGGCGACCTTGCGACCACCCTGCTGGAACCGCCGTACCGACTCAGCTTTCTCGGCGGGCAGGACCTCCGCGGCGATCTCGTCGATGCCCAGGCGACGCGCGACCGAGTCGGCCACTGCCCTTGCGTCGCCGGTGATCATCGCGACGGTGAGACCCAGCCCGTGGAGCTCATGGACTGCCTGGGCCGACTCAGGCCTGATCTCGTCCTCGACCGCAAGCGCACCGATGAGCCGGCCGTCGGCCACGACATGCAGCACCGTGCGGCCTTGCTGCTCCCAGGCGTCGGCTTCGGGTCGTGCCGAGAGGCCCAGGTCGGCCAGGAGTCGTGGCCCGCCGACCGCCACGTCTCGGCCGTCGATGCTAGCGCGCGCGCCCCGGCCGGGTAGGGCTTCGAAGGCTCGCACCGGACCCGCGTCCACGCCCCGCTGTCGAGCACCATCGACGATCGCTCGTGCCAGCGGGTGCTCAGAGTCGGCTTCGACCGATGCGGCCAGGCGCAGCAGCTCGTCTTCGTCATCTGCCACGATCTCGGCCAGGACCGGCCGGCCCCGCGTCAGCGTGCCGGTCTTGTCGAAGATGACGACATCCAGCTCGCGCGTCCGTTCGAGCGCGATGCGCTGCTTCACGAGCAGGCCGTTGCGCGCGCCCAGGGAGGTCGAGATGGCGATGACCAGCGGGATGGCCAGGCCCAGTGCGTGGGGGCACGCGATGACGAGCACCGTCGCGGTCCGCTCGAGGGCGACCTCGGCATCGCCCTGGGCCCACCAGTAGGCGAGGGTGATGGCACCGGCGCCAAGCGCCACGTAGAAGAGGACGGCGGCGGCTCGATCGGCGAGTGACTGAGCACGCGAAGATGACGCCTGGGCCTCCGCAACCATCCGCACGATGCCCGATAGAGCCGTTTCCTCGCCGACGGCGCTGACCCGCACGCGCAGGCTGCCGCCGGCCGCGACGGTCCCGGCGACGACCTTGTCCCCGGGCTCCTTCGGCACCGCCCGCGACTCACCGGTGATCATCGATTCGTCGACGTCGGCCGTTCCCTCGACGACATCGCCGTCGGCGGGCACTCGCGCGCCCGGTCGCACGAGGATCACGTCACCGACCACGAGATCGGCCAGCGAGACCGTCTCCGAGCCACCGTCGGTGAGCCGCTCGGCCGTGTCAGGCAGCAGCTCCGCAAGCGCCGCCAGCGCGCCGCGCGCCCTGGCGATCGAGCGCATCTCCATCCAGTGGCCGAGCAGCATGATGGCGATGAGCGTGGCCAGCTCCCACCAGATCTCCATCTCGAAGACGCCGAGCGTGCCTGCCCAGGAGGTCACGAAGGCCACCACGATGGCCAGCGAGATGAGCGTCATCATCCCCGGCTGCCGGTCTCGGAGCTCGCCGACCGCCCCCTGCAAGAAGACGAGTCCGCCGTACAGGAAGACCACCGTGCCGAGGACGGCCGGGAGGAGATCGGACCCGGGGAAGGTCGGCGCGCTGTAGCCGAGCCATGCCTGGAGATCGGGGCTCCAGATGACGATCGGGACGGTCAGCGCGAGGCTGAGCCAGAACTTGTCCCTGAACATCGCCACGCTGTGGCCGGCATGCTTGTCGTGCCCGGCACGATCGTGGGATGCGGCTTGGTGGCTCTCGTTCGCGCCCGCCCGGTGATCGGTCGTCCCGACTCGGTGGTCGCTATGGCTCACCTGTCGCCCCTTCCATGCGACCTCCCCGCTGTCTATCGTGGCCCCGGCGCGGGCTGCGTGTCCCCAAGCCTATGGCCTTTCTGCAGGCGACGAGATAACCGGGGTCACCGGGTGTCTATCAGGTCCATTGCGGCTATCGGGTCAGTCCCCTGCATCGGATCCCTCGCGGCGAGCCGGCCGCGCTGGTCCAGGATCAGGAGCAGCAAGCCGAGCTGGACCAGGACGCCCGACAGCGCTCCCAGCTGCGAGACGAAGGTGTTGAGGAGGCCGCCGGCCACGAGGCCGGTCAGCACCGCGTACTGGGCGATGGCCATGCCCGCCGAATGTCGCCCAGCCAGGCTCAGCACGAGCGCGACTCCATTCGACAGTCCGACCGCGACCCACACCAGTCCGAGCAGGAGCAACCAGACCGGTTCCGACGGGTACTCGATGGGGCCGACCGCGAGCTCCGGGATGGACGTCAGCTCGCCCGAAAGGACGACGATGGCGAACAGTGCTCCCATCAACGCGGCGAGCACGGAAAGGAACAGGCCGACCCGGATGAGCAGCCGCTCGAGCCGATCCGGCAACAGGCGTCGGAGCCAGCGCCTGGTCTCCATCCGATCGATCCATCCGGGCTGGACAAGCCGCGCTGCCGCGGCCTCCGAGCTGAGCAGACCGAGCAGTCCACCAGCCAGGTCGGCGGCCCCAGGCACCGCTCCCGCGGCGTCGAGCCGGGCCATCGCGCGATCCCGGTCGGGTTCCGTGAGCCGCCCGTCCGCAAGATCGCGCACGGCCTCGACGGCTCCGTGGGTCGCCTCGGCCAGGGAGGGTTGGCCATCCCGACGTACACGCAGCCAGACCAGCACCAGAAGCAGCACTGCCCCGTAGATGATGGGTGCCGCGGGCGCGAAGAAATAGTCGTTCGACTCGGTGATGAACTTGCCCACCTCGTCGATGAACAGGCCTACCCCGATGCCGGCCGCCAGCGACGACAGCACGAGGGCTCGCCGACCCACGAACAGCTGCAGGAGCACGGAGGCGACGACCAGCAGCAATCCGCCCCACAGCATGTGTGCCACGTGCAGCCCGCCGCCGCCCACCTTGGGGTAGCCCGCGCTGTCGAGGTAGACGCGGACCGCCATGACCGTCACCGCGAACGCGAGGATGGTCAGCAGCAGGTATCGGGAGCCGCGGTCCCGACGGACGCCGATCAGCGGACGGGCCATCTCGTCATCCTATCCATCTCCATGTGCGCCCGTGTCGCCCCGCGGACGCAGGATCCGCCGGAGAGCCCCGGCCGCGTGCGGCGTACGCCGCCGGGTCACTCCACTGCGTCGGGGTCCGACGACGTCGCCTCGGAGTCCGGTGCCGCGGCCGGCAGCAGCGGCAGGCCGTCCTTTGGTCCGGTGCCCATCAGGCCGACCTGGTGGTACACGCGGATCTTCTCGCGCGTGTCGGCGATGTCGAGGTTGCGCATCGTCAGCTGGCCGATGCGGTCGAGGGGCGTGAAGAAGACCTCTTCGCCCTTCTCCATCGTGAGCCGGTCGGGATGGTAGGTCAGGTTGGGGCCGGTCGTATCCAGGATGGAGTAGTCGTTGCCGCGCCGCAGCTCCAGCGTCACCTCGCCCGAGATCGCGCGCGCCACCCAGCGCTGCGCGGTCTCGCGGAGCATCAGCGCCTGTGGGTCGAACCAGCGGCCCTGGTAGAGCAGCCGGCCCAGGCGTCGCCCGTTGCTGCGGTACTGGTCGATGGTGTCCTCGTTGTGGATGGCGGTCACCAGGCGCTCGAAGGCGATGTAGAGCAGGGCCATGCCGGGCGCCTCGTAGATGCCCCGGCTCTTGACCTCGATGACCCGGTTCTCGATCTGGTCCGACAGGCCCAGGCCATGCCGGCCACCGACGGCGTTGGCCTCGCTGAACAACTCGAGCTGCGTCTCGAAGCTGCGCCCGTCGAGGGCCACCGGCTCGCCGTCCTCGAAGCGGACGCTCACGGTCTCCGGCTCGATCTCGACCTCAGGGCGCCATGAGGCCACGCCCATGATCGGGTTGACGATCGACACGCCTCGGTCGAGGAACTCGAGGTCCTTGGCCTCGTGCGTGGCGCCCAGGATGTTCGAATCGGTCGAGTAGGCCTTGTCGGCACTCATCCGATACTCCAGGCCGGCGCCCTCGAGATAGGCCGACATCTCGGCGCGGCCACCCAGCTCGTCGATGAACTGCTGGTCCAGCCACGGCTTGTAGATCTGAAGCCGCGGGTTTACGAGCAGGCCGTAGCGGTAGAAGCGCTCGATGTCGTTGCCCTTGTAGGTGCTGCCGTCACCCCAGGTGTTGACGCCGTCCTCCTGCATCGCGGAGACCAGCATCGTGCCGGTGACGGCACGGCCCAGGGGCGTCGTGTTGAAGTAGAGCTGCCCGGCGGTCGCGATGTGGAAGGCGCCCGACTGGAGGGCGGCGACGCCTTCGGCCACGAGCTGCGGTCGGCACTCGATGAGGCGGGCCTTCTCGGCGCCGTAGGAGAGCGCTTTGCGCGGGATCGACTCGTAGTCATCCTCGTCCGGCTGGCCAAGATGCGCCGTGTAGGCGTAGGGGATCGAGCCGTGCCGGCGCATCCAGAGCAGCGCGGCACTGGTGTCGAGTCCGCCTGAGAACGCGATGCCGACCCGCTCACCGACCGGGAGGTGTTCAAGGATGTTGGGCACGAGACCTTCCTGTGCTGGAGAGTTGGAGGTAGATCGGACCGACGATGCCGCGACGCCCGCTCGAGCTTCAGGCTACCCCTTGGCCCTCAGCTGCGCCGGCTGGCAGCGCTCGGCGGCCGAAGCACGACGCCGACCAGCCCAGCCACCGCCAACACCAACAGTACCGGGATGGCCGCCTTGGCGGCCCGTTTCGGCAGCAGCAGCTCGAAGAGCGGCACCGGGTCGCCGAGCTTGGCCTGGAACGGCCCGAACGGGCAGTCTCCGCGGCCCACCCAGAGCGCGGCGCCCTCGAGGAGCAGCGCGGCCGAGCTCGCCGTCAGGACGCGGTCCCGGCGGCGGGTTGCGGCGCAGAACCAGACGTAGCCGAGACTTGCCAGCTGAAGAACGGAGAACCCTGCGTGGGCGACCCGGAAGGCCTGGGCGCGGGCGCCCAGATCGCTCCATCGAACCTGTTCCATCACGCACTCCTCTATATCAAGTACCTACTAGGTAATGTTCGTGTCGCAGGAGCCTCGGCCGGCGTAGAGCAGGCCCCACGGATGGCTGCACCTGCGCGCATGACTGCATCGCTCCGACCTGACTGTGGCAGATTCAGCGACATGACCCTGCCGCATCGAGCGGCACGCGAGGCTAGACCGCGCGTCGAACACCACTCCAGGGAGGGAATCAACCTACATGGCGATCGATCCACGTAAGCTCGTCGTCGAGTTCATCGGCACGTTCTTCCTCGTCTTGACCGTCGGCATGACCGTCATCGATCCGGGCGCCGGCGAGTTCGCGGGCCTCGCCATCGGTGTCGTGCTGGCGGTGATGATCTTCGCCGGCGGCCACATCTCCGGCGGCCACTACAACCCGGCGGTCACGCTGGGTGTGCTGGTGCGCGGCAAGATGGCGATCACCGACGCAGCCGGCTACTGGGTCGCCCAGGCGGCTGCCGGCATCGTGGCCGCCATCATCGTGATGGTGATGAAGCCGGCCATGCCGGCCGAAGCCCTCGTCCCGTCGCTGGACCTTGTGCCTGCGCTGCTGGCGGAGGGACTGTTCACCTTCGCGCTCGTCTACGTGGTGCTCAACGTCGCCACGGCCATGGGTACGCAAGGCAACTCGTTCTACGGCCTGGCCATCGGCTTCACCGTGCTCGTCGGCGCCTACGCCGTCGGGCCCATCTCCGGCGGCGCTTTCAACCCGGCCGTCGTGCTGGGCGGCTCGATCATGAGCATCTTCGCCTGGGGCAACATCTGGATCTACCTGGTCGCCCAGCTCGTTGGTGGCGCCGCAGCGGCGCTCGTCTTCCGCTACGTGCATCCCGGCGAGTAGTCGCCACCTCGTACACGAAGTGACGGCCGGGTCAAGGCGACCCGGCCGTCACTCGTTGCAGGCGTCGACGGTCGGGCATGTGCCGGCCGCGACCTCGAGATGCGCGCTCCGCCCCACCTGCCTGATCGGCCCCACCCGGCCCAGGCGCTGACGGCGGATGACCCCGCCGCTGTCCTGGCTGCACCGGCAGGGCCTGTGACCCTCGCCATCGAAGCGTCGCTGACCAGTCCCCACGCCGATGCGGCGCCGTTTCGTCCCAGCAGCGTGCTGCTGCCATGCCACCGGTGGCTTGCCCCGCCAGCCGTCATGCCACTGCTGACTCACCCGACAGCGGTCTTGTGCATCGATGCCGCTCAGGCCTGGATCCGCGCTCCTGATGGTCGCCTGATGCCACGGCGGCCTGAGCCAGCACCGGTTCACGTTCATCCGATGCCGTGGGCGCCTGGATGAGGCTCGTCGCTGTCGTCTGAGTCGCTCGGGGCATCGACCCGGGGCCACACCGCGCCACCCTGAAGCCACGCCGGGCCACCACACAGCGCGCGGCCGCCCGAGCCGCCGTGCCCGATGCCGACCCGGCGGTCGAGCGTCGTCATCGAACCGTCGGTGCCAGTCTCCTACACTCTTTCGGCGCCGTCTCGTTCGAGCGGCGCTCTCACCTCATCCGCCTGATCTGGAGGTACGGTGCCACGCGACCTGGTCCCTGATGATCGCCACCTGGTGGTCCATGACCGTGCCGGGGCCCGGCTGCCGTTTTCGCGCGGCATCATGGCGACCAGCCTGCTCGCCACCGGTCTGCCCACCGCCGAGGCACATCGCATGGCGACGTTGCTGTCCGAGGCGCTGAGAGCGGACGAGATCCAGGAGATCGAGGCCGACGAGCTGGTGGCGCGAGCACATGCGCTGCTCGCCGAGCAACAGGGAGCGACCGTCGCCGCTCGCTGGCTGGCCTGGCGGCACGCCAAGCGCGTCCGCCGCCCCGTGGTCATCTCCATCTGCGGCGCGCCCGGCGTGGGCAAGTCCACCGTCGCAACGCGCCTGGCGGTCCGGCTCGAGATCACGCGCATCGTGACCACCGATACCATCCGCGAGGTCCTGCGCACGGTCATCCCCCGCGCCGTGCTGCCCGAGCTGCACGCCTCCTCCTACGAGCTGGTGGAGCTCGAAGCGACCATGCCGTTCGCCGGCTTCGACCGCCAGGGTGCGGCCGTGGCCGCCGCGACCGATGCCGTCGTGGGGCGACTGTGCACCGAGCAGCGCTCCACGCTGGTGGAGGGGATCCACGTCCCCCCGGGGTATCTCTCGCGCACAGCCGCCGCACATCCCACCGGACCGGTGATCATCGAGCGCCTCATCATCGAGCCCGACGAGGACACCCACCGCGAGCGTCTGCTCCACCGGTCCTTGGCCGAACCGCAGCGGGGGGGCGAGCGCAGCCTGTCCCACTTCCGCGTCATCCGCGCCATCCAGGACCACCTCGTGGAGCAGGCACGGGCCGGCGGCGTACCCATCATCGACCCCACGGGACTGGCCGACCTGACCCAGTCGATCGTGGACGAGATCGTGCACCACACCGCGGAGGACGCCGATGCGGAGTGACGGTCGGCTCGTCGTGCTGGACGTCCACGGCGTCGTCTTCACCAACCCGCTCGTGCCGTTCCTGCTGGAGACGGCCCGACGCCACGGTCGGGAGGAGGCCCAGGTCCTGCGGCTATGGTCCGGGCAGCTGCGTCGTCCGTTCTGGCTGGGTGAGCTGAGCGTGTCGCAGCTGTGGGACAGCCTCTACCCCGGTTGCGACCCGACAGCGCTTTCGGTCGAGCTGGAGGCGCGCTACGAGGTCGGACCGCTCTTCACGCTGCTCGACACCATCGATGATCCCATCTGGCTGCTCAGCAACCACCGTAGCGAATGGTTGTTGCCGCGCATCGCCAGGTTCGGTTTGGAGGGTCGGTTCGAGCGCGTCTGCGTGTCCGACGCTATCGGCTTCGTCAAGCCCGAGCCGGAGGCGTTCGAGCTCGTTCGCCGGATGGCGGGCGGGCGGGCCATCCGCTACCTGGATGACAACCCCGCTAACGTCGCTGCGGCGGGTGCCATCTTCGACGAGGTACTCGGGCTCGACGAGGCCGACCGGCTTCGCGGCACGCCGGTAGGGTAGGCGCGCCGCCCGCTCAGATCCCGAAGACCGACCTCGCCAGAGACACCCAGCGAGCCAGCCGCGTCCGGTCCCCGCCCACGTCATAGACGTCGCGGAAGAGGATCTCCACCGGGCAGCCCCGCGCGACAGTGGCCGCATGGGTGCGGCGCAGATCCCCCTCGGCTCGCTCCCAGTGCGGCGTCGGTCCGCTGATGGGGACCGGGTCGGGCTTGCGCGAGTAGACGTAGCGCTGACCCAGCATCTCGGCCACCCTGTCGAGGTCGGTCCACGGCGTGACCGACACCGAGCGCAGGTTCGGGATCGCCTGCATGATCAGCTCGAGACGGTCGTGGACGGGCTCACAGCAGCCGTAGTAGACGAGGCCGAAGCGGTCGGTCAGGCGCTTGATGTAGGGCAGCACGAACTCCGCATACATGGCCGGGCTGATGAGCGCCGACTCCTGCGATTCCGCCCAGCACCACAGGTCCCTGAGGCGACCCGGCTCGTCACACTCTGCGTCGGGCAGGTCGGACACGTAGCCGTAAGCGCGTGGACCGGCCAGCTGGTTGTCACTGTTGGGCACGATGAGCCCCTGCCGCTCGATGAAGGTGAACATGCGCTCGCGATCGGCGGTCATGTACTCCATGAGCGCGTGGATGGTCTGCGGTGACTCGTACAGCCAGCCGAGCAGCCCATCGTTGCCGATGAAGCGGTAGACCTGCCAGGTCAGGCCGATGAAGTAGTTGCCGGCCCAGCTCTCCGCGCCCTGCTCGACCATGAAGTGGTCGTAGTTGCCGACCCGCACCGGCAGCAGGTCACCGAAGGCGTCCGACAGCAAGTGCCGCTTGTGCTCGGTGGCGGCGCGGTCGAGGCTGAACGTGCGGGGCCGCAGGAGCTGCACGTCAGCCGGCGTCCTGATGGGGAAGTCGAAGGTGTAGCCGATGCCCTCGGTCGGGATCTGGACGACGTCCACGCCCCAGCCGGAATCGACGATGTCCCAGCCCAGGCGGAACCAGGGCTCGAGCACGATGTCGTCTCCGACCTCGTCGAAGTGCCGGATGCTCTCGCGCATCGCCGCTTCGACCGCGCGCAGGATGGGGTGCTCGCAGCGCAGCTCGTCGGGGGCCACGTACTCGTGCACGGTGCCGACCTCGAACTGGATCATCGGCCGTTCCGGCCGCAGGTCGTGCAGGGCGCGCCAGCCGCGCTTGCGCTCGTCCATCAGCGGCAGTGCCGCGATCTCCGCCCAGCGGCCGGCCAGGGCGCGGATGGTCTCGCGGTCGGCGGCGCTCGGTAGCGTGGTGGCCGCCGGGTCAGGCATGCGTCGAGCGTACCACCGCCTCGTACGCCATCGACTGCCCGGTGGACCAGCGGGCGTGGAGGCCGGTCTAGACCGTACCGGCCTCGTCGAGCAGCTCGCCGTCAGGTCCACGCAGCTCGATGCGGACGGCGGCCATGCCGAGCTGGTGGGTGGAGCAGGACAGGCAGGGGTCGAACGCACGCACCAGCGCCGAGACGCGGTTGACCGCGCCTTCCTGGATGTGCCTGCCATCCACGAAGCGCACTGCCACATCGTGGACGCCTCGCCTGATGGCGAGGTTGTTGTGCCCCGTGGCGACGATGAGGTTGGCCCAGGTCATGGCGCCATCGTCGTTGACGCGGTAGTGGTGGATGAGCGTGCCCCGAGGCGCCTCGATGATGCCGACGCCCTCGGGCTCGTTGACCCCGGCGTGGGCACGGACCTTGGTATCGAGGATCCCGGGTTCCTCCAGCAGCTCCTGCATGCGCTCCAGGCCGTACAGGGCCTCGATGAGCCGGGCGTAGTGGTTGTGGAAGCTGCTCTGCACCACGCGCCCCAGCCGCTGCCGCATCTCCTGCAGCTCCGCGTCGGCGAGCGGGGTGGAGATGTGGTCGCAGACGTTGAGCCGGGCCAGCGGTCCCACCCGGTAGACGCCGTCGACGAGGCCGCGCGGCTTGAAGTACGGCGCCTTCAGGTAGGAATCGGTCAGGCTGGCTTCGCCGATGTAGCTGGCGTAGTCGCCGGGCTTCACCTGGTCGACCACGACCTCGCCGGCGGCATCGCGGAAGCGCAGGTTGCCGTCGTACAGCTCCAGCGAGCCATCCGGCCCCACGAGGCCGCAGTACATGGTGGGGAAGTTGGAGAACGAGGCGACCTCGTCGGGGAAGCTGTCGAGGGTGCCCTTCCACAGCTCCAGCGTGCGGCGCAGGATGGCCATGGCCTCGGGCCACTCGGCCAGCGTCGTCTCGCGCGCCCGTGGGTCAAGCTCCTGGTTCACCCCGCCGGGCACGGTCCACGAGGGATGGACGCGCTCACGGCCGAGCCGTTCGATGACCTGCTGGCCGAACTTGCGCAGCCGCACGCCGTCCTGCACCACCGCCGGATGCTCGGCCAGCAGCCCGGCGATGTTGCGCTTCGCGGGGTCGTAGTCCATGCCCAGCAGCAGGTCCGGCGCCGACAGATGGAAGAAGGACAGCGCATGTGACTGCACGATCTGGGCCATGTGCAGCAGCTCGCGCAGCATGGCCGCGGTCGACGGGATGCGCACCGCCATGATGGCGTCGCAGGCCTTGGCCGACGCCAGCAGGTGGCTCACCGGGCAGAT
>DATHSE010000145.1:0-10825 GCA_035464455.1 Anaerolineae bacterium
ACCCCCGTCCGCGAGAAGTCGTTCTACTTCGAAGGCGGCCTCGTGAGCTTCGTACGCCACCTGAACAAGGGCAAGGACGTGCTCAACCTGCGGCCCATCTCTGCCGAGAAGAAGGAGGGGCCCACCCAGATCGAAGTCGCCATCCAGTACAACGATGGCTTCAGTGAAACAGTGCTTGCCTTTGCTAACAATATCAACACGGTCGATGGGGGCACGCACGTCACTGGCTTCCGCGCGGCGCTGACCACATCACTCAACGACTGGGCCCGCCGCCAGGGAGTGATCAAGGACAAGAAGGCGGGGCTCTCGGGCGATGACGTGCGCGAGGGCCTGACGGCGGTCGTCAGCGTCAAGCTCACCGATCCCCAGTTCGAGGGGCAGACCAAGGCCAAGCTGGGCAACGCCGACGTCAAGGGCCAGGTGCAGACCGCGGTAGGGGAGGGCCTCAGCCAGTACCTCGACGAGAACCCGGCCGACGCCCGCCGCATCATCGACAAGTCCCTTACCGCGGCGCGTGCCCGAGAAGCCGCACGCAAGGCGCGTGACCTCGTCATCCGCAAGAGCGCGCTTGAAGGCTCGGCGCTGCCGGGCAAGCTGGCCGACTGCCAGGAGCGTGATCCCGAGCGTAGCGAGCTCTACATCGTCGAGGGTGACTCGGCCGGTGGCTCGGCCAAGCAAGGACGCGACCGACGCTCGCAGGCGATCCTGCCGCTCTTTGGCAAGATGCTCAACGTGGAGAAGGCTCGCATCGACCGGGTCCTCTCGAGCGAGAAGATCCGCCCGCTGATCATCGCCCTCGGCACCGGCATCGGCGAGACGTTCGACCTCTCCAGGCTGCGGTACCACAAGGTCATCCTGCTGGCGGACGCCGACGTCGACGGTGCGCACATCCGCACGCTGTTGATGACCTTCTTCTACCGCAACATGCCTGAGCTGGTCGAGGCCGGTCACCTCTATATCGCGCAGCCCCCGCTCTACCGCGTCAGCACCGGCAAGGTGACCCACTATGCGGCCGATGAGAAGCAGCGCGACCGCATCGTCAGCGAGATGAAGGCCAAGAACCTCACCGTGCAGCGCTTCAAAGGTCTCGGCGAGATGAACGCTGACCAGCTGTGGGAGACGACGATGAACCCTGCCACACGCACGCTGCTGCAGGTCGACCCGGAGAACGCCGCCGAGGCGGACCACATGTTCACCACCCTGATGGGCGAAAAGGTCGGCCCACGCAAGGACTTCATCCGCGCCGAGGCCCGCAAGGTGCAGAACCTCGATGTCTGAGGCCAGCTCGCGGGCTGAGGCATTCGTCTCGGCGCATCTCGCTGCGGCGAGCGAGCTGGGGCTGCGCCTGGGCGACCTCATCGACGAGCCGGCGGCCTTTCTCGCGGAGCTGCGTGATGGCCTGGCCAGCCTCGCCGATGACGAGTACAGCCAGCTGGCAGAGCGCGCCAGCCCCGGCATGGACGCTCATTACGCCGTGCGGGCGCCACTGCTGGAGGCCACCCGGAGGCCACTGCAGCATGCGCTGGACGAAGGCTCCAGCATCATGGCATTGCAGCTGGCGCAGCACCTGGTGCGAGCCGAGGATCGCGATCTGCGACTCTTCGCCTTGCCCTGCCTGCGCCGCTCCCTGGGCGAGGATCCCGAGCAGACGTGGCAGCTGCTACGTCGCTTGGGCCGCGGCGCGGAGGACTGGGTAGAGGTGGACAGCCTTGCCGACGTGTGGGCTCGTGGCGTCCTCGCCGAGCACTTCCGCTGGGCCGAGCTGGAGCAGCTGCTGTACTCCGCGCAGACCTACGAGCGGCGGCTCGTGGGGGCCACGCTCGCGACCATCCCTCGGCGCCTGTCCAGTCGGCGGCATGAGGAGTTGCGCCCGCTGGTTCCGCGGGCGCTCGAGATGATCCGCCTGCTCATGGGCGACGCCGAGGTGATGGTGCAGAAGTCGCTCTCGTGGGCCATCCGCGAGTGGAGCCGCGTGGACGCTCAGGCGACAGCGGACCTGCTGCGGGCCGAGGCGGCCATCGCCGTCGAGCGCCGGGACGGCGCCCGAGCCTGGGTCGTGCGCGACTCGCTCTCACATCAAGCCGCCGCGCTCGCAGCATCGCTGCGCCGCGACCTCGCCGGTATCCGTCGCGGCCGAAACGAGCCATCCACCAGCATCGCCGCGGGACGGGCAGCGAGCTTCGCCGCCCTCCTGTCAGCCAGCCACGATGCGGCCGCCGCCCAGGGTGACCGCTACACGAGGAGTCGCGCATGACCGACCCAGTCGGTAACGTCCGCTCGGTCTTCATCGAGGACGAGCTGAAGTCGGCCTACCTCGATTACGCCATGAGCGTGATCGTCAGTCGCGCGCTGCCCGATGTGCGCGACGGGCTGAAGCCGGTCCACCGCCGCATCCTCTACACCATGAGCGAGATGGGGCTCACCTCCACCGCCTCGTACCGCAAGTGCGCCGCCATCGTCGGCGACGTCATGGGCAAGTACCATCCGCACGGCGACCAGGCCATCTATGACGCACTGGTGCGCCTGGCGCAGGACTTCTCGCTACGCTTCCCGCTCGTCGATGGCCAAGGCAACTTCGGCTCCGTCGACGGCGATCCGCCAGCCGCCATGCGCTACACCGAGGCACGCATGACGGCCATCGCCGCCGAGATCCTGGCCGACATCGACAAGGACACCGTCGATTTCGTCGAGAACTACGACGGCACCCGCATGCAGCCGTCGGTGCTCCCGGCCAAGCTGCCGAACCTGCTCATCAACGGCTCCGCCGGCATCGCCGTGGGCATGGCCACGAACATCCCGCCGCACAACCTGGGCGAGGTCATCCGCGCCACGCAGGCGCTCATCGATGACCCCGAGATGAACACCGACCAACTGTGCGAGTACCTGCTCGGCCCCGACCTGCCCACCGGTGGCCTGATCTTCCGCTACGACCGACGGCGCAACCCGGTCACCGGCGAGTGGGAAGAGATCGACGCCATCCGCGACATGTACCGTCATGGGCGCGGCCGCGTCGTGATGCAGGCGCAGGTCGCCTTCGAGGAGACGCGCGCCGGCCGCACCGCCATCGTGGCCACCGCCATCCCCTACCAGGTCAACAAGTCCGCGCTGCTGGAGAAGATCGCCGACCTGGTCAAGACCGGGAGGATCGACGGCATCGCCGACCTGCGCGACGAATCCGACCGTGACGGCATGCGCATCGTCATCGAGTGCAAGAAGGACGCCGCGCCGCGCAAGGTGCTCAACAACCTCTTCAAGCACACCGCCCTCAAGATGGCGTTCAACGCCAACGTCGTCGCCCTCGTCGACGGGCAGCCGCAGACGCTCTCGCTCAAACAGCTCCTGCATCACCACATCGAATGGCGCCGCCTGATCGTTGCGCGGCGCACCGAGTTCGACCTGCAGAAGGCAAAGGACCGGGCACACATCCTGGAGGGCCTCAAGACCGCGCTCGACAACCTTGATGCGGTCATCCGCACGATCCGCGAGTCGGCCGACGTGGATTCCGCCCGACGAAGCCTGATGGAGCGTTTCGGGCTGTCGGAGATCCAGGCCAACGCCATCCTCGAGATGCAGCTGCGACGCCTGGCGGCGCTGGAGCGTCAGAAGATCGAGGACGAGTACGTCAGCATCATCCAGCGCATCGCCGAGCTGGAGGACATCCTCGCCAACCCCAAGCGCGTGCTCCAGATCATCCGTGACGAGCTGGGCGAGCTGGACGTCAGGTTCGGCCAGGACCGGCGCACCCGCATCGAAGGCAGCGCCGACAAGGAGCTCAGCGATGACGACCTCATCGCCGACGAAGACGTGGTCGTCACGGTCAGCCGACGCGGCTACATCAAGCGCCAGCCGCTGGTCACCTACCGACGCCAAGCGCGCGGCGGCAAGGGCATCATCGGAGCCCGCACGGTCGAAGAGGATGCGGTCGGCCACCTGATCGTGGCCAACACCCACGACTGGGCCCTGTTCTTCACCGACCGCGGTCGTGTCTTCAGCTCCAAGGTCCACGCCGTCCCCGATGCCAGCAGGCAGGCCAAGGGCATGCCCATCATCAACCTCGAGGGCGTGCAGGTCGAGTCGGGCGAGCGCGTGCTGGCGGTCATCACGCTGCCGGACTTCGAGCCCGGACACAACCTCGTGATGGCCACCATCAACGGCATCATCAAGAAGACCGAGATCGAGAAGTTCGAGCGCGTGCGCTCGACCGGCATCCGCGCCATCACCGTCGCCGACGATGACAAGCTGGCATGGGTCGCCGTGTCCTCGGGGTCGGACGACATCCTGCTGGCGACGGCGCTGGGGCGGATCGCGCGCTTCAACGAAACCGAGGTCCGCGCGATGGGACGCGAGGCAGCGGGCGTCATCGGCATCCGCCTCGCCCGCAAGGGCGATCGAGTCGTCGGCATGGGCGTGATCAAGCCCGGCGACGACATCCTCGTGCTGACCGAGACCGGCTACGGCAAGCGCGTGGCCAACTCCGAGTTCCGACCCAAGCATCGCGGCGGCCAGGGCGTCCGACTGATCTCGCTCGAAGGTGCCAAGAGCGGCAAGGTCGCCTCGGTCGAGCTGGTCGACGAGTCCGATGAGGAGCTGCTGCTCATCTCCTCTGCCGGTCAGGTCGTGCGCACCGATGTGCAGTCCATCAACCGTTACGGCAGCGCCGCTCGTGGCGTCATCGTGATGCGCCTCAACGAAGGCGACACGGTCGCCGGCATCGCGGTCTTCCGCGAGGGCTTGGCGGAGCAGCGTGGCGTCGGCGAGAATGGCGACGACGGACCCGAGCAGACAGGTCCCGGCAACGACGGAGCGGCACAGGCATGACGCAGCAGGCAGGATCCACGGGGTGACGGTCTTCGGCGACATCGAGGTGCGGCGGCCGAACGAGAGCCTGGGGCTCTACGCGGGCAACGCCAATCCCAGGCTGGCCGCCAAGATCGGGCGCTATCTCGGGATCGCGCTGGGATCGTCCGAGGTGTTCGAGTTCGCCAACGAGAACATCTTCGTTCGCATCGTGGACAACGTGCGAGAGAAGGACATCTTCCTGGTGCAGCCCACCTGCAAGCCGGTGCAGCGGTCGATCATGGAGCTGCTCATCATGATCGATGCGTTCAAACGAGCCAGTGCCGGTCGCATCACCGCGGTCGTGCCCTACTACTCGTACGGTCGGTCCGACAAGAAGGACCAACCGCGGGTGCCCATCACGGCACGCCTCATCGCCGACATGATCAGCGTGGCCGGTGCCGACCGGCTGTTGACCGTCGACCTGCACCAGGGACAGATCCAGGGCTTCTTCAACATCCCCGTGGACGAGCTCACCGCCACCCACCTGCTCTCCAACTACTGGCGGCAGAAGGAGCTGCAGAACATGGTGGTGGTCACCGACCTCGGCTTCGCCAAGCGTGCCCGCAAGTTCGCCGAGCTCGTCGGGGCGCCGTTGGCCATCATCGAGAAGCGCCGCGAGGGCAACGATGACCGGGCCGAGGTGGTGAACGTCATCGGCGACGTTCGCGGAAAACGCGCCATCATCGTGGACGACGAGATCGACACGGGCGGGACGCTGATCGAGACAAGCAGGGCGCTCGAGCGAGAGGGCGCCCTCGAGATCTACGGCTGCGCCACCCACGGGGTGCTCTCTGACCCGGCGGTGGACCGCATCCGTGAGTCAGCGCTGCGCGAGATCGTGCTCACCGACACCATCCCCCAGCCGGCCTCGCACCGGCTGGACAAGATCAAGGTGCTCTCGGTCGCGCCACTCATCGGCGAGGCCATCACGCGCATCCACCGGGGCGAGTCGGTCGGCGCGCTATTCTCATCGGAGATGCAGCGCACCCAGGCCATGCTGCTGTGGGGCGAGGACGAGGACGAGGACGAGGGATGACCGACCAGGCCGAGCCCAAGCTCGAGCGCCACCTCGACATGGAGAGTGGCGTGTACCGGCCCGCGGTCGAGGGTCGGGAGCGGACGGTCTCGCGCCCGGGTGGGGACTATCGCGACGGACTGCGGTCGCGACGCTGGAATGCCGCGCCGCTACGGAACCCCGAGGTCGAGAAGACCGACCCACGCATCGCGGTGCTCGTCATCGTACTCATGAGCGCCGTCACGCTCGGCGTGCTGGTCCTCGGCTACGGCGTCCTGGGCCTCTGGAGCCTGCCCACCTAAGGGGTCGTCAGGCGGCGCCGTGGCAGCGCTTGAACTTCTTGCCCGACCCGCACCAGCAGGGGTCGTTGCGGCCGACCTTCTCGCCATCCGGCGGCTGGCCGGCGGCGCGGGCTGGGCCCGTGGACAACGTCTCGTCACCCTTCTGCAGCTGCACGTGTTGAGGGGTCTGGGGCTGCAGCCCCGGGATGATCCGCGTCGTCACGGCGGCCCCGCTGGTCGAGGTGGCGCTGCCGCCCGAGGAGACGGACGGCGTGACCGTGCCGGCCGCGCGCCCGCCGGCGGCTGCTGCTGGCGCGGGCTGTGCAGCCCCACCATTGCCCGATCTGAGCTTGGCCAGCTGCTCCGGGGTCAGCGTCGGCATCGACCTGGGTTCCTGCGCCGGCACGGCTTCGCGTTGCTGCACGCTGACGCGGAAGATGGTGGACGCGACCTGGTGACGGATGAAGCCGCGCAGCTCGTCGTACAGGCTGAACGCCTCGCGCTTGAACTCGACCAGCGGATCGCGGCCGCCGTAGCCCCGCAGACCGACGCCCTTGCGGAAGTCCTCCAGCTCGGTGAGGTGCTCGACCCACAACGTGTCGATGGCACGCAGCAGCACGGCCCGCTCGACCAGTGACCAGGTCTCCTCGCCGTACTCCTGCTCGCGCTCGTCGAGCCGGGCGGCAGCCTGGTCGGAGATGTAGTCGATGATCTCCTGGCGACTGTCGAGCGCGTCGAGCTTGTCGGCCGAGAACGCCTCGCCGTCGAGGCCCAGCGCCGCCAGTGCCTCGGCCAGGCCGTCGAGGTCCCATTCGGCCTCGACCTCGGAAAGGTGGGCATCGATGATGCCCTCGAGCTCCTGGTCTACGAAAGCCAGCACGGTCTCGCTCAGGTCCTCGTTGTGGAGGACCTTGTCGCGTTCCTCGTAGATGCGCTCGCGCTGCTTGTTGATGACGTCGTCGTACTCGACGATGCGCTTGCGCATGTCGAAGTTGTAGCCCTCGACTCGCGACTGCGCGTTCTCGACGGTCTTGGAGACCATGCGCGACTCGATGGCGACATCGCCCTCCAGTCCCATCCGCTCCATCAGCGCGGTCACGCGGTCGTTGGCGAACCGCTTCAGCAGCGCGTCCTCCAGCGACAGGAAGTAACGCGAGGAGCCAGGGTCACCCTGGCGACCGGAGCGCCCACGCAGCTGGTTGTCGATCCGTCGAGCCTCGTGGCGCTCGGTCCCGATGATGTGCAGGCCGCCGGCGGCGACCACCCGCTCGTGATCCTCCTCGCACTCGGCGCGGGCCTCCTCGTACACCGCCTGGTAGATGTCGGGTGACACCTCGGCAGGGTTCAGGCCGCGGTGGTGCAGCTTCTGGCTGGCCAGTCCGGCGGGATCACCGCCGAGCTTGATGTCGGTGCCACGACCGGCCATGTTGGTGGCGATGGTCACGGCGCCGCTGCGACCGGCCTGCGCCACGATGGGTGCTTCCTTCTCGTGGAACTTGGCGTTGAGGACCTCGTGCCTGACGCCGCGACGCTTGAGTGCGGCGGAGAGCTGCTCGCTCTTTTCGACCGAGGTGGTTCCGACGAGGACCGGACGCCCCTCTTGCTGCTTTTCCGCGATCTCCTCGATGACGGCGTTGAACTTGGCTTCTTCGTCGCGGAAGACGAGGTCGGCGAAGTCGTCGCGGATCATGGGCAGGTGGGTTGGGACGGCCATCACCTCGAGCCCGTAGATCTTGTAGAACTCCTCCTGCTCGGTCATGGCCGTGCCGGTCATGCCGGCGAGCTTGTCGTAGATGCGGAAGTAGTTCTGGAAGGTGACCGTGGCCATGGTCATCGACTCGCGCTGGACGCGCACGCCCTCCTTGGCCTCGATGGCCTGGTGCAGGCCCTCCGACCAGCGGCGGCCCGGCATCTGTCGACCGGTGAACTCGTCCACGATGACGATCTCATCGTCCTTGACGATGTAGTCGCGGTCACGCTTGTAGAGGGCGTGGGCTCGCAGCGACTGCTCGAAGTGGCGAGGCAGGCGCGGGTCGGTCTCGACGCCGTAGAGGTCACGGATGCCGAGCAGCTTCTCGATCTTGGCCACACCCTCCTCGGTGGCCGAGACCGCATGTTCCTTGAGGTCGACGAAGTAGTCGCCGCCTTCGTCCGCGCCCTCGGGGCGCGGCTCCAGGCGCGGCACCAGCCGGGCGAAGACCTTGTAGAGGTCGCCCGATTCGCCCGCTGCTCCACTGATGATCAGCGGCGTGCGCGCCTCGTCGATGAGGATGTTGTCGACCTCGTCGACGATGGCGAAGTAGCGCTTGCGCTGCACCCGCTCGCTGAGCTCCTGCACCATGTTGTCGCGCAGGTAGTCGAAGCCGAGCTCGTTGTTGGTGGCATAGGTGACATCGGCGAGGTAGGCATCGCGGCGCGCCACCGGACGCAGGTGCAGCAGCTTCTCGTCCTTGGTGGGGTAGTCGGGGTCGTACAGGAAGGAGGTGTCGTGCTGCACGACGCCGACCGACAGGCCGAGCCCATGGAAGATGGGGCCCATCCACTGTGGGTCACGCTTGGCGAGGTAGTCGTTGACGGTGACGATGTGGACGCCCCACCCGGACATGGCGTTGAGCGCGGCCGCCAGCGGCGCCACGAGGGTCTTGCCCTCGCCCGTCTTCATCTCGGCGATCTTGCCCTGGTGCAGCACGATGGCGCCCAGCAACTGGACGTCGAAGGGTCGCATCTCCAGCCGCCGTCGGCTGACCTCCCGGGCGGCGGCAAAGACGTCGGGCAGCACCTCGTCGAGCGCCTGCTGCATGCGCTGCGAATCCGCCTTCACGCGCGCCTTTCGAAGCTCGGCACGACGCTCGCTGTCAGCCGTGTGCAGCTCCTCCTCGGACGGCTCCGTGGCGGGTGCGGCCTGGCGAACTTCTTCGCGCACGTCGATCATCTCAGCCCTGATCTGATCATCGCTGAGCGCCGCATAGTGCGACTCGAGCTGGTTGATCTGGTCGACCAGGGGCTGAAGCGGCCGAAGGTTCGATTCTTCGGAGGTGCCAACGAGGCGAGAGATGAATCGGCGCATAGGTGAACGAAGTATAGGGCTCATGGGCGGCTGGCCCCCGGCACGTCCAGGCTGGGACCGCCGGACGCTCCCAGGCGCCCGGTTACCGCGCCCCGGGTATCTCGGATGATCACGAAATCGGGGCTACCCCTTGTGCTGGAGCACGATCCCTTTGTACACTTGGGCGAAACGCCGGCGGCCGCCCGCCGGCGTCGTCCATACGCGTCCGTGGCCAGGTACGTGCCCTGGCTAACGGACCGATGAGGGAGAGAGACATCAGTGAAGCCGTTTTCGGTTGAGCCCGGAGCCGAGATCGGAGATCAGTCGTTCACCGACTTGATCGCCTGTGAGCGTGACTGCAGGAACTGCAGCTACGCCGCGTGGCTGGACTGCGATGGGAATTGCGGAGAATGCGTTCACAACGGCTACTGCCCCTGCGTGAACCCCGTGGTCGCTCGCAGCAAGACAGCACTCAAGATCATCGAGCTGCGACCCCTGCTCCTGCAGGACCTACGCTCTCGACGTTAGAACCGATCACCCCGAACGCCGATGGACCACGCGCTGATCCGTGATCTCGTGTCCCGCGTCCACGCGACGTCGGGGCGTCTTTGACCTCGCCTCCAAGGCCGAGGAGCTGATCGCGCTCGATGAGCGCGCCTCGGCGCCCGACCTGTGGGACGACTCCCGCGAGGCCAAGCGGGTGTTGCGCGCCGCCGACGGCTTGCGCGAGGAGCTGGACGCCTGGAACGGGCTCATCGGGCGCGCCCAAGACCTGGCCGAGCTGGCCGAGCTGGCCTCCGACTCCGACGACGCTCAGCTCGACGCTGGCATCGAGGCTGAGTTCGTCTCGCTCGAGAGCGCGTACGAGCGGCTGCGCACAAGCCTGCTCTTCGGCGGCGAGTACGACGATTCGGACGCCTTCATCAGCATCAGCGCCGGGGCCGGCGGCACCGAAGCCACCGACTGGGCCGAGATGCTGCTGCGCATGTACCTGCGCTGGTGCGAGCGGCGCAACTTCGCCACCGAGATCATCGATCGCCTGGAGGGCGAGGAAACGGGCATCAAGAGCGCCACCGTGTCCGTGCAGGGCCGTCGCGCCTACGGCTGGCTTCGCGCCGAGGCCGGCGTCCACCGCCTGGTACGCATCAGCCCCTACGATTCTGCGAAGCGGCGACACACCACGTTCGTGCAGGTGGAGGTGCTGCCGGAGGTGGAGGCGGCAGCCGAGGTCGAGGAGATCCCCGACGACGACCTCAAGGTCGACACGTTCCGCGCCCAGGGCGCAGGTGGGCAGCACGTCAACAAGACCGACTCGGCCGTGCGCCTGACGCACATCCCCACCGGCATCGTGGCCCAGAGTCAGAACGAGCGCTCACAGCACCAGAACCGTGAGGCGGCCATGAAGATCCTGCGTGCCCGGCTGCTGGAGCGGCGCATCGCGGAGCGGGAAGCCGAGATCCGCGAGCTCAAGGGCGAGCACAAGGACGCCGGCTGGGGCAACCAGATCCGCTCGTACGTGCTGCACCCCTACCAGATGGTCAAGGATCACCGAACCGATCACGAGACGGGTAACACCGCGGCCGTGCTCGACGGCGACCTCGATACCTTCATGGTGGCCGAGCTGGAGCGGGTGGCCACCGACCG
>DATHSE010000146.1:0-8022 GCA_035464455.1 Anaerolineae bacterium
GTCCTGCTCGCGCGCTCGGACCATGACCCCGAGGGACGGCCGCTCTCGGCGGACGTGGGTCACGCGGCCGTCGAACGCCTGGCCGCCGCGGGCATGCGCGTGCTGGCCATCGCCGACCGCGAACTCGGCCCACAGGACGTGCTCTCCGAGGAGGTACTCGCCTCCGGCTGCCGCTTCCTCGGGCTGGTGGGCATGATCGACCCGCCGCGCCCGGAGGCCATCGCCGCGGTGGAGACCAGCCAGCGCGCCGGCATCGTGGTCAAGATGATCACCGGCGATCACCGCCTGACGGCCGAGGCCATCGGTCGCCAGCTCGGGCTGCGGGTCGGCGACGGTGCCGTGACGGGCGCCCGCATCGAGCACATGGACGACGCCGAGCTTCGCGAGACCGTCGGACGGACCGACGTCTTCGCGCGCGTGGCCCCGGAGCACAAGCTGCGCCTCGTACAGGCCCTCCAGGCCGAGCGCCACGTGGTGGCCATGACCGGCGATGGCGTCAACGATGCACCGGCCCTCAAGCAGGCCAACATCGGCGTCGCCATGGGCATCACCGGCAGCGCCGTGTCCAAGGAGTCGGCCGACATCGTGCTCACGGACGACAACTTCGCCAGCATCGCGGCCGCCGTGGAAGAGGGCCGGCGTGTCTACGACAACCTCGTCAAGGCCCTCGCGTTCGTGCTGCCGACGAACCTTGGCCTGGCCCTCATCCTCATCTTCGCGGTCCTGTTCTTCCCCTTCGACGTCATCACCAGCGAGCTGCTCCTGCCCATGGCGCCGACCCAGCTGCTCTGGATCAACCTCGTGGCCACCGTCACCCTCGCTCTGCCGCTGGCCTTGGAGGCGCCCGAGCCGGACCTCATGCAGCGCGGACCGCGCGACCCGGACGCTCCGATCCTGAGCCGTTTCGTGCTCTGGCGGACCGCGCTCGTGGGCCTGCTCATGGCCGCCGGCGCGATCGGGCTCTTCCTCTTCGAGTACGACAGTGCGCTCGGTCGCGGCGTGGACGAGATGGCGGCGCTGGCCGAGGCCCAGACGATGGCCGTCACCACGGTCGTGATGTTCCAGGCCTTCTACCTGCTCAACTGCCGGTCGTTGCGTGATTCGATCTTCACCATCGGCGTCTTCAGCAACCCCAGCGTGCTGGTAGGCATCGCTGTCCTGATGCTGCTGCAGGCGGCCTTCATCTACCTGCCCATCCTCAACGACATCTTCGGAACGCGCCCGCTCGATCCCCTGCAGGTGGCCCTCGCCGCGCTCGTGGGCGCCATCGTGCTGCCGGTCATCTCGTTCGAGAAGTGGCTCGAGCGCCGACGGCAGCGATCGGCATGACGACGCCGCGAAGGCTGGCCGACCCGCGCCTCGATCGCCTCGACCAACGCATCACAGCGACGCTCGCCGCCATCGCTGTCCCGGCGTTGCGACTGTCGCTCGGTTTCGTCTTCGTCTGGTTCGGCGTGCTGAAGTTCTTCGAGGGCGTGAGCGCAGCCGAGCCGCTCGTGACGCGGACGGTCGAGGTGCTCTCCTTCGGCCTCGTCTCGCCGGAGGTAGCGCTGCCGGTGCTGGCGGCTTGGGAGGTGGCGATCGGCATCGGACTGTTGACCGGTTGGTTCCTGCGCGTGACGCTGGCGCTGCTGGCACTGCAGATGGTGGGCGCGCTGGCACCGCTGGTCCTGTTTCCCGACCAGGTCTTCAGCGTGCCCGTCATCGTTCCCACGCTGGAAGGCCAGTACATCATCAAGAACCTCGTGCTGATCGCGGCCGCCATGGTCGTCGGTGCCACCGTCCGAGGTGGAGGCATGCAGCCGGAGCCGACCCCCGAAGGCGAGGCCGACGCGGACCGGTCGCCCGAGCGGGGCTCGGAGGCGTAGGCGCCCGCTCACCCAGCCCGAGGATCGGACGGCTCCATAAGCTCCCGGCGCGAGGGATGCGGATCAGGCAGCCTCGCTGGCGACGATACGATAGATGCGACCGCCCTGGTCCACGGCATAGAGCTCCCCGGCCTCGTCTACGCCGAACGACACCAGGCGGCCATCGAACGAGAAGACGGCGACCGCCCGAGCCTCGCCTGCCAGCATCGCCTCGGCTTCCGCTGCCCAGATGGTGCCGCTGCAGTAGTCACCGAACAGGTAGACCCCTGCGAGGGACGGCTGCGCGGTGCCCCGATAGGTGTAGCCGCCGACGATGCTGCAGCCCTCCTCGTGACCGTAGCTCAGGACAGGCGGCGTGTAGGCGCTGGTGTCACACTCCCCGAGGAAGCACGCAGGTCCCTCGACCACGTTCCAGCCGAAGTTGAGGCCGCCGGCGCCGCCCGGGAGCAGGCTGATCTCTTCCCAGGCGCTCTGTCCGACATCGCCGATGTAGACATGGCCGCCCACGGGATCCACGCTGAAGCGCCATGGATTTCGCAGCCCCGTCGCGTGGATCTCCGGACGATGGTCGTCACGATCCACGAAGCCGTTGTCGGCAGGGATACCGTAGGGCTCACCGCCGTCGACGTCGATGCGCAGCAGCTTTCCGAGCAGCACGCCCGGGTCCTGCCCGGCTCCGAGCGGATCGCCCCCGCTGCCACCATCGCCGGTCCCGATCAGCAGCATGCCGTCAGTGTCGAACGCGATCATGCCGCCGTTGTGGTTGGCGTAGGGCTGGTCGATGATGAGCAGCGCTCGCTCGCTGGCGCGATCGGCCGTGCCATCGACGGCGGAGATCTCGCTCACGACGGTGGCACCGTCGGGATCGCGCGTGTAGTTGACGTAGAGGCGACCGTTATCGGCGTAGTCGGGATGGAAGGCCAGGCCGAGCAGGCCGCGTTCGCCTCCATAGGTCACCCGGTCACTGAGGTCGAGGAAGGGTGTGTCGGCCATGACGCCCTCGGCATCGAGCACCCGGATGCGACCAGTCTGCTCGACGACGTAGAGCCTTCCCGGATCGCCGGGAGCGCTGGTCACGAAGACGGGTTCATCGAGGTCGTCGGCCACCGGCACCATCTCGAGTGCCAGCGCATCCAGCTCCGCAGCCCGCGTACCCTCGGCGAGCGTTGCGACTGCGGCCATGCACAGCACCACCGCCGTGCTGAGCGCGAGGAGCGCGAGCGCTCCCGAGGGTGGGCCGGAGCTTCGGCCGGAGCGCCCGGGACGGCCGCGTCGGTCATCCATGGCCGTCATGGTAGTCGTACTCGCAGTCCAGGGTGATCCGACCGCATGTGCTCGTGGCTGGGCGGACGCTCCAGGTCCTGGTCCCAGGGAACCGCGTCCGCGGCACCGGCGCGGGCCGGCGGAACCCCGTATCAACCTGGGACCAGCCGGTCGATGTGCTCCTGGTAGTCGGGCAGCGCCCGGGCGTAGTCGCTGGTCATCAGCGGCGACGAGATGAGGAAGTCGGCGGTGGCTCGGTTGCAGGCCACCGGGATGTTCCAGACCACCGCGATCCGCAGGAGGGCCTTGATATCGGGGTCGTGCGGCTGCGGCGCGAGCGGATCCCAGAAGAAGACCAGCAGGTCGATGGCAGCATCGGCGATGAGCGCCCCGATCTGGAGGTCCCCACCCAGCGGGCCGCTCTGGAGCTTCAGCACCCCGACGCCGAGCTCCTCCTCGAGGAGCGTGCCGGTGGTGCCGGTCGCGATGAGCTCATGCGCCGCCAGCAGCCGTCGGTTGTACACCGCCCACTCCGCCAGGTCGCGCTTCTTGTTGTCGTGCGCCACCAATCCGATGCGCTTGCGCGCCGAGAGGGTCTCATCCATCGCTTCTCCATCATCGACATGGCTCGGAACCGACGCGCTCCACATCGCCCGATGCTCCAACGAGCCCGTTCACGTGTCGTTATCGCCACGTCAACGGCGCGTTTACGCGGCCCACGCATCGTGGACCGGTGGACCGGGATCAGCACAGCCGCGATGCGCTGGGCGAGCGACTCGCCTTGGTGGTGGGAGCCGAGATCACCTTCGCCTTGCTGGTGGACCTCATCACGGGCAGCCCACCGGCGTTCGTCACGACGGTAGCGTACGGCGCGATCCTTGCGCTCGGGCTCAGCTGGCAGGCCGGCAGATCCCCTGTCTGACCCGACGCATGTCACGTCCGTCAGCGGTCACCTTCGCCCTGCCGTGCCGGGTCTCGCTGCGGCGTCGCGGCCCAGCATCAACGTTCGCCATGACCAGGTGACGTCCCGACACCTACCGGTGTACCATGTGCAATCGATTGCACACCGCCGCAACAGGGGTAGAGGGATGCCCGGACCGGGACTCGATCTGATCGGTGATGAGGAGCTCGCACAGGTTGCCGAGGTGATCCGCAGTGGCCGCCTCTCCCGCTACGGCCCCGACGACGAGACGTTCCCGGCCAAGGTCCGCCACCTCGAGGAAGCCATCGCCGAGCGCGCCGGCGTGCGGCATGCCCTTGCCGTCAACTCCGGCACCAGCGCGTTGTACCTGGCCCTGACCGGGCTGGGTGTCGGACCGGGTGACGAGGTCATCGTGCCCGGCTTCACCTATGTGGCCACCATCAGCTCGGTCGTCTATGCCCGTGCCCGGCCGGTGCTCGCCGAGATCGACGACACGCTGAACCTCGACGCGGCCGACGTCGAGGCCCGCATCACGCCGCGCACACGGGCCATCGTCGCGGTGCACATGCTCGGCAATCCCGCGCGTATCGAGAAGCTGCGGGACGTCGCGGACCGCCATGGCCTGCCGCTCATCGAGGACGCAGCGCAGGCCTTCGGGGCCACCTACCGCGGGCGCTGGCTGGGCGGCTTCGGGGCCGCCGGCATCTACAGCTTCAACGAGTACAAGACCATCACCTGCGGCGACGGGGGCATGCTCGTCACCGACGACGAGGGCCTCTACCGGCGTGCCTTCGCCCTGCACGACCAGGGCCACAGCCCGCATCGCCGCGGCGTGGAGGTGGGTGCTCGGCCCGCTCTCGGGCTGAACTTCCGCATGACCGAGCTGGAGGGCGCGGTGCTCCTCGCGCAGCTGGCCAAGCTGGAACACATCCGCGTTCACCTGCGTGCCCAGCGCGACCTGGTGTGGTCGCTCCTCGCCGACCTGCCCGGCATCGGCTTCCGGACCTTGCCTGACCGCGACGGCGACCTGGCCACCCACCTGGTGGTCGTCTTTCCGACTGCCCTCATCGCCCGTGCCGTCACCAGCGAGGTCGGGTCGATCACGCTCGATCGGTCCGGCTGGCATGTCTACAACCACATGGAGCACCTGCTGGCGCAGCGCACCGCGAACGGCCGAGGCTGCCCCTTCGATTGCAGCTGCACGCACGAGGGCCCCGCCCGTTACGAAGCCGGCATGCTGCCGGCGACGGACGCCCTGCTGGCGCGATCGATGAGCTTCGCCATCGGCGTGCTGGATCCGAACCTCGCCCCCTTCGGACTGCGCATGCGCGATGACGCCGGCACGGCTCAGCGCCAGGCTGAACGCTTCCGCGCCGTCATCGCGAGGCACTTGAGCTGAGGACCCTGAGCCGTGCCCATCGCGGGTAAGCCAGGCTGATGCGTCGCACGACCCTTGCGGATGTCGCAGCTCTTGCCGGCGTCTCCCGTGGCACCGCGTCCCGCGCGCTCGCCGGGGACGCACGCATCAGCCCTCCCACCACGAGCGCGGTGCAGGCCGCGGCAGAAGAGCTGGGCTACGTTCCCAACGTCGCGGCACGCAGCCTGCGCGTACGCAAGTCCCGTGTCCTCGGATTGCTCGTGCCCGACCTGGGCGACCCGGTCCACGCACAGGTCGCTGCCGGCTTCCAGACGGAGGCGGCCGGGACGGGCTATTCCGTCATCATCATCGCCGCCGGGAGTGACATCCAGGCGGAGCGCCGTGCCATGACGGTGTTCATCGAGCGCGCGACCGACGGCATCTGCCTGGCCTCCTGCATGCTCGACCCGGCTGAGGCCACTCCCCTCGCCGGTCCTGTCCCGGTGGCGTTCCTGCAGCCCGACCACGCCTGTCGGACCGGGCCTCCCGAGCTGCTCCCTCGCGGCACCGTCGTGGCCGACGACGCCGCAGGCATCGCACAGGCGGTCAGGCACCTGCTGGCGACCGGCCATCGTGACATCGCGTACCTGGGTCTGGACGGCCGCGCCTCGGATCGCCTGCGCCGCGCCACGGTACGCCGCGTGCTCCGCGCCGACGTCGACCGGTCACCACGAGTGGTGGGCCTGGCAGGGGATGCCTGGACCACGCCGCAGGCGGTCGGAGCCGCCCTGGGACCACGACCACCCGATGCCGTGGTCTGCTACGACGACAAGCTTGCCCTGTCGCTCCTAGACGGTCTCCGGATGCGCGGTCTGACGGTGCCAGACGACGTTGCCGTGACCGGTTTCGATGATGTCCCCTTCGCTCGACTATCCAACCCGCGCCTGACGACCGTGGCCACCCCGGTCGTGGAGATGGGCCTCATGGCGGCACGGGCACTGGTGGAGGCCGTCGAGAGCGGTGACCTGCCGTCAGCTCAGGTCATGCCCGTCGAGCTCGTGATCCGCGAGTCCAGCGGCGCGCCGCCGTCGGAGGCCTCGGGCTCGGCCGTAGCAGGCCGAAGTCGAGAGGCGATGACTGCAGGCGACCCCCACTCACCCGGTCAGCGCGACGACCAGGCTACACGCGAGCATGACGAGGCCGGTCGGCACCCACATGCGTCGCTCGCCAGGACTCGGGCTCGCCGCGTTGATGACGACGCTGACCGCGGCGACCGCGACGACCACCCAGGTGAGCCACGTCCAGCCCTCGGGCAGTCCCGCTCCGATGAGCCCGGCCGATGAGGCCACGACCGCCGCCATAAGCCCCAGCACGACCGCCTGGACGAGCGCGAGCAGGCGCAGTGTCGGGGGGAAGCGACCCGGGAAGCGACCGCCCATGGCGTACGCACCCCATGGCGCCCCGAGTGCGAGCGCGACCTGGAAGCCGATCACGAGGAGCGTGACCGCGAGATACACGAGCGCGGCGAGGTCGGCGAGGTCCATGACCCTGGCCGCTCAAGCTCGCTGCCTGGCCCGCTGGACCTGCCACTAGTGCACGGGGCTCGCTACAGGCGGCTCCCGGCCAGGGGTCCCGCTGCTCCCGTTCAACCGCCGGCGCAGCCACTTCTCGGTCTCGACGACGATGTAGATGCCGAGTCCGACGCCGATGATGGAGAGCCACCAGACAGCATCGATGGGGGCACTGTTGAAGATGGTGTTCATGAGGGGCACGTAGGTGAAGGCAAGCTGCAGGACGATCATGACCGAGACGCCGGTCCACAGCCAGCGGTTGCTGAAGACCCCGACCGCGAACATGGAGCGGGTCAGCGATCGGCAGTTGAACAGGTAGAACAGCTCGCCGAACACGAACACGTTCACCGCGATCGTGCGCGCCACTTCCACGCTCGCGCCCTGGCTCAACGCCCATTCGAAGAGCCCGAAGGCCCCGATGAGCAGCAGGATCCCGACGATCAGGATCCTGAGCAAGAGGGCTCGTGAGAGGATCGGGCTCGCAGGGTCGCGTGGTGGTCGGAGCATGAGGTCCTTCTCCTTGGGTTCGAACGCGAGCATCAACCCGAGCAAGAGGGCCGTGGTCATGTTGATCCACAGGATCTGGACCGGAAGGATGGGCAGCGTCGCACCGAGAAACACCGCCAGCAGGATGACCAGCCCCTCGCCCACGTTCGTGGGCAGGGTCCAGGTGATGAACTTAGTCAGGTTCGCGAACACGCCCCTGCCCTCTTCGACGGCAGCGACGATCGAAGAGAAGTCGTCATCGGTCAGCACCATGTCGGCAGCCTCCTTGGCCACCTCCGTGCCCGCGATCCCCATCGAGACCCCGATATCCGCCCGGCGAAGAGCCGGAGCATCGTTGACACCGTCACCGGTCATGGCCACGACGTCACCGCGGTGCTGCAGGGCCTCGACGAGACGGAGCTTCTGCTCGGGGGCGACACGAGCGAACACCGCCGTGTCGTGCGCGACCTTCACCAGCTCCGAGTCGCTGATCTCGTTCATCTGCGCGCCGGTGATGACGCTGGGAGCGGCGCCTTCCGCGGCCCTGCCGCCCAG
>DATHSE010000147.1:0-24588 GCA_035464455.1 Anaerolineae bacterium
ATCATCGGCTCGGTGCTGGTCGGGGTCCTGGGCGCCACGCTGTCGGCACCGACCGTGGCGATGGTGCTGCGCGTGCGCGATCGAGTGTCTGCCTTCCAGGCCGGTGAGCTCGACGAGGCTGAGATCAGCGCCATCGCCGCCGAGGCTGAGCTCCAGCCGCGCGACGCCGGCTCGTCGGCCGCGCTCGGCCGCTAGCGTCGCCGACCGACGGCGCAGCGCCCTCGCCGATGCGGGCGATGCCGCTCAGCCCGGGAAGCCCATCTCCACCACGATCGCGTCCATGCCTTCGAGGAAGCTGACGCTCGATGATGCCGGCACGATCGCGGTCGTTCCGGTCGCGAGCTCCAGGTCGCCGACGATGGCGGAGCCACGCATGACGCTGAGCACGATCGGTCCCGGTGTGCGCACGAGCTCGGCGGTGCCGGTGGCAAGGCGGTGCTCGCGCATCCAGTAGTGCTCGGTGCGGACGAGCGTCCGTACGCCGGGAGTCGAGCTCGGCACGAGCGAGAACGCCTCCTCCGGGTGAAGGCGGATGCTGCCCATGGATCCGGCGGGATGAAGCTCGCGCGGCGCCCGGCCGTACTCCACGGCCCAGTCATAGAGGCGGAAGGTGGTGTCGCTGGGTGTCTGCACCTCGGCCACGAGGACGCCCGCGCCAAGGGCGTGGATGAGGCCGGCGGGCACGTGGTGGAAGGCCCCCGGCACGGCCGGCCGCTCGGCCAGCAGGGGCACGATGCCGCGTGTGCCCATCACCGCCCCGATGTCAGCCAGCCGCGTCGCCGGGGTGACGTCGAGGTAGAGAAGCGCCTCGGGGTCGGCATCGATGACGTACCACGATTCCGTCTTCAGCCGCGCCTCCGGATGGGCCGCCACGTAGGCTGCATGCGGGTGGACTTGCACCGAGAGGTGCTCGCGCGCATCGAGGAGCTTGAAGAGCAGGGGGAAGCGGCCATCGGACGTCGCCGGCACCGGACCCAGCAGCGCCTCGGCCGCCTCGGCCACGACCGTGCGCAGCCGCGCCCCGGCGAAGGGGCCGTCCAGCACCGGGCTGCTGGGGTCGTCCACGGCTGGGGCGACGTGCTGGGGCAGGTCGCACAGCTCCCAGCTCTCGCCGATGGGCGCCTCCCCGGGCAGCTGCTTGCCGTACTCGGCAAGGCGCCTGCCGCCCCACGGACGCTCGACGAGGATGGGGGCGAGTCGGAAGGGCGCGAGTTCGGTCATGCCTGCATGGTCACATCCCCGGGGTTTCGGCGTCGCGCACGTCGCGTAAGCGAGCGCGATCGACCGGGCGGGCGCGCCCATCCAAGGTGACCTGCGGCACTGCCCATCGACGGTCGGTCGACTACGATGCCTGCTTCGGGGGAAACGCGAGGAGACCTGGATGGCCGATCTGTCGACCGAGTTCACTGGCATCCGCTTCCCCAACCCGTTCATGCTCGCGTCGGCCCCGCCGACGGAATCGGAGTCGAACATCCGGCGCGCCTTCGATGCGGGCTGGGGTGGCGTCGGGACCAAGACCATCGGCCTGCCCCAGGTGGTCAACGTCCGAGGTCCCAAGACCACGTTCGTCCGCCTCGACGACGGAGGCGCCCGTGCGTCCATGCGCAAGCGCGAGGGCGCCACCGTCATGGCCTCGTGGAACTGGGAGCTCATCAGCGACAAGCCCCTCGACTGGTGGCTGGGCAAACTCTCGGCCATCAAGCGTGACTACCCCCAGCAGGTGCTGGTGGCATCCATCATGGCCGGCTCCGGCTCCGACGAGGAGATGCGCAACTGGCAGACCCTGGCGCAAGCAGTCCAGGCCGAGGGCGTCGATGCCATCGAGCTCAACTACTCGTGCCCGCACATGGACCGGGCCGACATGGGATCGGGCCTGGGCAAGGACGCCGGGCTGGTCTCGACCACCACGCAGGCGGTCAGGGAGGTCGCACGTGTTCCGCTGTGGGCCAAGCTGACCCCGGCGACGGCCGATATCGCGGCGGAGGCCGGCGCCACCTTCCGAGGCGGCGCGGACGCCATCACCTCCTCCAACACGTTCCCCTCGCTGCCGCCGATCGACCCCGAGACCCTCGAGTTCGAGGTCAACGTCGACGGCCTGACATCGCCCGGCGGCCTGGGCGGGCCAGCCATCCTGATGCAGTCGCTGGCCAAGATGGCGCAGCTGACGCAGGCCTTTCCCGATCGCGCCTTCTCCGGTGTCGGCGGCATCGCGGGCTGGGGTGATGCGCTGTCCTACTTCATGCTCGGCGCCGGGACGGTGCAGGTGGCCACCGCGGCGATGCTCGACAAGGCCATCGGCCCCAACGTCATCCGCGCGCTGACCGAGGGCATGACCGACTTCCTCGAGCGGCACGCCGATCGTGGCTGGTCGCGCCTGGAGGACTTCAGGGGGCTGCGCCGGGGGGCGGTGGTGGCGCAGTCGCAGATCGCTCGTCCGGCGAGCACCGAGTACGAACCGGAGGTCCAGGCTGAGGGCTACGCGCCACATCGTGACAGATGCGCCATGACTTGACGCTCATCCCCATGATCGTCATGATTTGGCGATGGTGACAGTTACCATCAAACCTGACGGACGGGTGCTCATCCCTGCTCGGCTTCGGGCCGAGCTGGATGTGGAGCCGGGTGAGCCGCTGGTGGTGCGCGTGGATGACGGGCGGTTGATCCTGGAGCGACGTCGCGATGCGATCCGTCGACTGCAGGAGCGGTTCGCCATGGTCGCCGCGCCCACGAGCCTGGTCGATGAGCTGCTCGAGGATCGTCGCGCCGAGGTGAGGCGGGACGATTGACCGACGAACGCTACGTCGTCGACGCCTCGGCCCTGCTGGCCATGTTGGTCGGGGAGCCGGGTGGGGATGCCGTGGCATCGCTGCTGTCGCTGGCCCTGGTCTCGGCCGTGAACTGGTCCGAGGTGCTACAGAAAGCCCGCCAACACGGGGCGGACGTGTCCGGGCTGCGGGAGGATCTCGAGAGCCTCGGCATGGAGCTCGTCCCGTTCGGGGCGAGCGAGGCCGCGGTCGCCGCGGACATCTGGCACCGCGGCGGCAGCCACCTGGCCCTGGCCGATCGTGCCTGCCTCGCGACCGCCATGAGCCACCAATGCACCGTGGTCACCGCGGACCGGGCGTGGAGCCGGCTCGACCTGGGCGTGGATGTCGAGGTGATCCGCTAGTTCCCCAGCGCCCGCAGCGGTGGCGGCACGTGGCCGGCGCGCTGCACGACCCCGACGGTGGTCCGGTTGCGCACCTCCATCACCGGCGCACGACCCAGCAGGCCACCCCAGTCGACCCAGTCGCCGGGCACCGCACCCGGCACCGGGATGAGCCGTGCGGCCGTGGTCTTGTGGTTGATGATGCCGATGGCGGCCTCGTCGGCGATGATGGCCGAGAGCGTCTGGGCCGAGGTGTCGCCCGGCAGCGCGATCATGTCGAGGCCGACGGAGCAGACCGCGGTCAGGGCCTCGAGCTTCTCCAGCACCAGGTGTCCGTCGGCCGCGGCCGAGGCGAAGTGGGCGTCCTCGCTGACCGGGATGAAGGCGCCCGACAATCCGCCGGCGCGGGAGGTGGCCATGGCGCCGCCCTTCTTGACCGCGTCGTTGAGCATCGCCAGCGCGACGGTACTGCCCGGGAGGCCCACACGCTCGACCCCGATGATCTCGAGGATCTCGGCCACCGAATCGCCCGGCGTGCTCGTGGGCGCCAGGGAGATGTCGACCACGCCGAAGGGCACGCCCAGCCGACGTGAGACCTCGCGGCCCACGTGCTCGCCGACGCGCGTGATCTTGAAGACCGTGCGCTTGACCTCCTCGGCCAGCTCCTGCAGCGGCGCACCCGGCGGCAGGCGACGCAGCGCGTTGGCCACCACACCCGGTCCCTAGATGACGACCGAGATCGCCGCGTCGCCCTCGCCGAAGCCGTGGAAGGCGCCGGCCATGAAGGGGTTGTCGGGCACCGCATTGGCGAAGACGACGAGCTTGGCGCAGCCGATGGCCGCCTGCGCCGCGGTGCGCTCGGCGGTCTCCTTGACCACCTCGCCCATGAAGGCGACCGCGTCCATGTTGATGCCGGCAGCGGTGGTGGCCACGTTGACCGAGGCGCAAACCCGCCCTGTCTCGGCGAGCGCGTACGGCAGCGTCGCCATGACCTCCTCGTCGATGCGAGAGGCGTGCTTCTCGACCATGGCGCTGAAGCCACCGATGAAGTCGACCCCGACGTCGGTGGCGGCGCCATCGAGCGCACGCGCCAGGTCCAGCAGCAGCTCCCGGTCGCCGCGCTCGGCCACCCAGGCGATGGGCGTGACCGCGATACGACGGTTGACGATGGGGATGCCTGTCTCGCTGGCGATGGCGTCGCTGATGGGGATGAGGTCGCCCGCCACGGTCGTGATGCGCCTGACCACCTCATCGGGGGTGCGGCAGCCGCGCAGGTTGATGCCGAGCGTGACGGTTCGGATGTCGAGGTGGTCGCGGCCGACCATGCCCACCGATTCGAGGATCTCGTCCATGCCCAGCGGGCCCCGTGCCATCGGTGCTGCTCCCCTGCCCCGCTAGATGCGGTGCATGGCCTCGTACACGGAGTAGAGGCGAACCGAGATCTCCATGCCGATCTCCCGGCCGACCTTCTCGAGCCCCTCGACCAGCGCGTCGTAGCCCTCGGTGCCACTCATGTCCACCACCAGCACCATCACGAAGACCCCCGCGAGGATGGTCTGGGAGAGATCGGTGATGTTGCCGTGCTGGCGTGCGACCTCGCCCGCGACGGTGGCGATGATGCCGGGCTTGTCGATGCCTTCGACGGTGATGACCACGAGGTCCTCGGCTGCCGCCGCAGCCGCCGCGCGCGATTCCTCGCCGGCGAAGCGCACGCGATTGCGGCGCAGGTACTCCAGCGCCGACGGAGCCAGCGTCCAGCCCTCCTCGACATGCAGGACGCCATCCCTCACGAAGCCCGCCACGTTCTCCGATGTGATCAAGCGCATGCGGCAAGGGTGCCACGCCGAAGGCTCGCGCGGGCGTCGGAGTGGGGCATGATGGCCCGATGAGCGAATTCGACGACAAGGCGGCCGAGTGGGACACCCCCGAGCGGCTGGAGCGAGCCCACTTCCTGGCCGATCGCATCCGTGAGCACGTGCCGCTCAAGCCGAGCATGCGAGCCATCGACATCGGGGCCGGCACCGGCCTCCTGGGCCTGGACCTGCTCCACGATGTCGGCTCCGTGGTGCTGACCGATCCGTCCACGGGCATGATCGATGTTGCCCGCACCAAGATCGAGACCGACGGCATCGTCGATGCGAGCGCGCACGTCTTCGACTTCCCGGCCACCGAACCGCCGCCCGGCGCGCCCTTCGACGTGGCCGTCTCGCTGCTGGTGCTGCACCACGTCGAGGACACCGAGGCCACGCTGCGCTCGATCCACGCCATGCTCGCGCCGGGCGGGCGCATCGGGCTGATCGACCTCGACGAGGAGGACGGCTCCTTCCACGACCCCGACCAACCCGGCATCCACCACCACGGCTTCGATCGCGAGCGATTGGTGGCCATGGCCACGGCTGCCGGGTTCGTCGATGCCGAGACCCGCATCGTCGGAGAGCTCGACCGCGATGGGCGGCGGTACCCGCTCTTCCTGCTGACCGCCGGACGAGACTGAGCTGCGCTGCCCATCAGGCCGGTGTCCCAAACCCGGGGCGGGCCGCTACCATGAACGCCCGCAGTTGCGAGGAACGACGCCCCGAAACCTATCGCTGCGAGGCGGCAGGATCGCGCGGGGCCCCTAGGAGAGTCACATGACGCTTGGACCGCTTGAGTACACGGTCATCGGTTTCGAAGGCAACAACTTTGACGGGACCATAGCGGATGAGATCCTCCGCGTCGTCGAATCCGGCACTATCGCGCTCGTCGACGTCATCTTCATCACCAAGGACAGCGACGGCGACGTCGCGGTGATCGAGCTCGACAACACCGAGGACCCCCGCTTCGCCGGCTTCGGCTCCCTCATCAGCGACCTGGGTGGCCTGCTCACACCGGAGGATATCGACCAGCTGGCAGAACGCATGCCCGTCGACACGTCCGGCCTGGTGCTCCTGTTCGAGCATCGTTGGGCAGTCCGCATCAAGGAAGCCATCGGTGCGGCCGGCGGCTTCCTCATCAGCCGCGAGACGATCGCGCCGGAGATCCTGGAGATCGTCAACGCCGAACTCGAGAGCGGCCAGCTCTCGGCCTAGCCACGCGAACACGAAAGGATCGACCCGATGATGCGAAGACGACGAGGACCTAGCCTGCTAGCGACTGCGGTAGTCGTTGGCGGCGCTGCGCATGTCGGCGCCTCGAGCGCCAACAAGAAGGCCGCGGCAGAGGCCGACGCAGCAGCGCAGCAGGCACAGATGCAGGCCCAGAGCCAGCAGATCGCTGAGCTCCAGGCACAGCAGGCCGCAGCAGCTGCGCCAGCCGTGGCGCCGGCCGCCCCGGCTCCGGCCGAGGCCGTTGACCCCCAGATGGCCGAGCTGCAGAAGCTGGCGACGCTGCATGCCCAGGGCATCCTCACCGATGAGGAGTTCGCCGCGGCCAAGGCCAAGGCACTCGGGATCTAGTCCGCTTCCCCGGCCCAGCCCGGCCCGGCTGGGCCGATCGTCTCCGGCTCAGTCGGCGGGGACGATCAGGCGTCTATGGGCGTGTTCGATGACGTCGACGTCCACGCCATATGCCTCGGCGACGTTGGCCGGGGTCAGGACGTCGGAGGGCGACCCGGTCGCGATCATGCTCGTCGACTCGTCCTGCCCCGCGGTCGTCGCCACCTCCGGGTCGGTGCCCTCCAGGGCAGCCAGCTTGCGCAGCAGGACGGCACGATCGGCATAGGCGAAGGCCTGGTTGGGGTCGTGGATCGTCATCAGCACGGTGAGGTCCTGCGCACGGGCCTGCTGGTAGATGGTATCGAGCACCTTGATCTGGTTGCGCAGGTCAAGGTAGGTGGTGGGTTCGTCGAGCAGCAGCACGCGCGGCTCCTGCGCCAGCGCGCGCGCGATCATCACCAGCTGCCGCTCGCCGCCGCTGAGCTTGCTGATGGGCTTCTTCTCCAGGTGGCGGATGCCGAACCAGTCGAGGACCTCCTGGCAGAGGCGGATGTCGTCGGCGCCCGGCGACGAGAACACCGAGATGTAGGGCATCCGCCCCGTCAGCAGGATATCGAGCGCGGTGAAGGGGAATGTCGTGCGGTGGACCTGCGAGACGCTGGCCACGGTCTTCGATAGCTCGGCCTGGCTGGTGCTCCCGATGTCGCGACCGCTCACCCGCACCGTGCCCGAGGCAGGCAGGAGGAGCTTGCCGACGACGCGCAGCAGCGTCGTCTTGCCGCAGCCGTTGGGGCCCAGCAGCGCCACGATCTCTCCTCGGCGCACGTCGAACGAGACCTCGCGCAGCACCTGCAGCCTCTCGTAGCCGGCGCTGAGGCGGTCGATCTGGAGCATCGTCTGGGCTGCTCCGCGATCTGCCCGTGGGGCGGGCGTCCTCGCTCGCGAGGACATCGTCGGCAGCTCGCTCACTCCCATCCGCTCGCCTTCGTGGTGCGCAGCAGCAACCAGAAGAAGGGCGCGCCGATGAGCGTGGTGATGATGCTCAGCGGCAGCTCCACGCCGAAGGCGGCGCGCGCGAGGTCGTCGACGAGTACCAGGTACGTCGCCCCGAGGGCCGCCGAGAGCGGGAGCAGGATGCGGTGGTCGGGCCCGGCGATCATGCGCACCATGTGGGGCACGATGAGGCCGACCAGGGCGACGATGCCGGCCATGGCCACCGCCACGGCCGAGACCAGCGCAGCCGAGACGATGAAGATGGCCTTGTAGCGCTCAACGTTCATGCCGGCCGAACGGGCCTCGTCATCGCCTAGCGCGAGCACGTTGAGGCGCCAGCGCAGCAGCAGCATCACGATGGTGCCGACGACGATGAGGGCCCAGCCCTGCGACAGCACCGGCCAGGTCACCGCGTTGAAGCTGCCCATGATCCAGCGCACGATCGTCTGCAGCGAGCGTTCATGGGCGGTGATCTGGACGATCGACAGCAGCGCCGTGAAGATGGCCGCGGTGATGACGCCGGAGAGGATGAGCGAGACGATGGGCACCCGGCCACCGGTGCGGGCCATCGAGTAGGCCAGGCCCATGGCCACGAGGCCGAAGACGAAGGCCGAGAGCTGGACCGGTAGCCACGTCGCCACCGCGATGGCCAGCGCGGCACCGAAGGCCGCGCCCGCCGAGAGTCCCAGGATGTAGGGGTCGACGAGAGGGTTGCGCAGCACACCCTGGAGCACGGCGCCGGAGACGGACACCCCCATGCCTACGAGCATGGCGGCGATGACACGCGGCAGCCGGATATCGAGGAGCACGGTGTAGGTCATGGACTCGTAGGCCTCGGTGCCCGTCAGCCGCGACCAGATGACCCCGAAGACGTCCCCGCCGGAGATGCCGAAGCTGCCCACCATCATCGAGAAGACGAACGCGGGGATGGGCGAGATCGCGACCAGGCCGATGGCGATGGTCCGCCAGGGACCCTGCAGGCCGAGACCGGCCCTGATGGTGGCAGGGAGCTGGCGGACCGTCAGCCGTCGCGCGGGGTTAGCCACGCAGCATCAGCCGGCCGGCTGGTAATCCGGGTAGCCGACTCCGTACATGGCCTGGAAGAACTCGTCGTACTCGACGTTGAGATCCACGTCCGCGAAGGCCTCGGGGTTGATGTCCTTGGCGATCTTGAGCGTGGCGATGGGCTGGCGGCCGGTCATGAAGTCGTACAGGAAGGGGTCGTCCAGCTCGAAGACACGGCCGTTCTGCACGGCCGAGAGGCCGCTCCAGCTGCTGAAGTCATAGCCTGCGACCTGGGCGCCGTTGATGATGTCGTCGGGATCGATCTCGGGGTTGAACCAGAGGTAGATGACCTCGGGATCGAGCGCCGCGATGGTCTCCATCGGCAGCACCACCCGCTCGTCGGTCTTGGCGGGGTCGTCCCACGTTTCGATGACGTTGATGCCGCCGGCCGCGGTGATGAGGTCGTTGGCGGTGGAGACGGTACCGGCGGTGCCGAAGACGTCGCCCCACATCCAGTAGACGGTCGGCCGCTCGTCCTCGGGGATGGTCGAGGAGATGGCTGTGATGTCGGCCATCTCGGACGCGATCTGGGCCACGACCTCTTCGCCGCGCGCCGGATCACCCACGATGGCGGCCATGTCCTCGGTCAGCTTCGTGAGATCGTCGAATGCGGTCAGGAAGACGCCGTAGACGGGGATACCCAGGCTGCTCTCGATGGCCGTGGTGTCCTTGTCGTCGATATCGGCAGACCAGAGCACGACGAGGTCGGGGTCGGTCGCCGCCAGCGCTTCCAGGTCGACCGCGCCGTCGGTGGTGGCGATGACCGGCGTGTCGGCGTAGTCGGGGTCGACGCCCGCGAAGAAGGCTTCCTTGTAGGCCGGCTGCCAGAGCGTGCCGATGCCGGAGATGTTGTCGGCGCCACCGACCGCGTAGAACGTGTTCATCGCGTTCTCGACGAGGAAGACGACGCTGTCGGCACCAACCGGAACGTCCATCGTCTTGCCGCGGAAGTCGGTCAGGCTGACCGTCTCCGCAGCGGCATCCTGGGCGGCCGCGAGCCCAGAAGTGCCGGCCAGCAGCCCGATGGCGATGCCGCTGATGGTCATGCGTCGCCAGGTCGAGGCCTGACGGATGGTGGTGCTCGGCATTAGTTGAACTCCTGCTGTGGGCTCGGTCTGTGACAGGCATCGCAACGGACGACACCTGCGAACAGTTGCGATTATCTCCTGTTTCGGGGCGGGCGGGTTGGCGTCAACGCGGCGAGCGTGGAGCTTCCGCGCCCGTCGGGGGGCGGCCGCTTGCAGCTGCAGGATGGGAGACGCTGATGACGCCGGCGTGACGATGCACGACCAGCAGCACGGTGGCGGCCCGCCCGGAGCGGAGCACCACGCCGCTAGGATTGGGGCCACGGCAGCAGGGTGTGCGATGGCAGCAGGGGTGTGCGATGACGGATGAGCAGAGAGCGAAGGTGTTCCCGGCCATCTCCGACTATGCCCTGGTCAGCGACTGCCACTCGTTGGCCCTGGTCGCCCGGGACGGCTCGATCGAGTGGGCGGTCTTCCATCGCTTCGACGGCCGGCCACCGTTCGCGCGCATCCTCGACCGCCTGATGGGTGGGTACTTCCGCATCGGCCCGACCGATCCCGGTGCGAACGTCAGCCGTCGCTACCTGCCGGACACCAACGTCCTCGAGACCACCTTCAGCACCGCCAGCGGACATGTCACGCTGACCGACTTCATGCCCACCGAGGCCGGGCCCGACGACCCCGGCCAGGCGCGACGGCCGGGACCACGTCACAGCCTCATCCGCGTGCTGCGGGGCGTGCGCGGCCAGGTCGATGTCCACCTCGACTGGCGACCACGCTTCTCGTACGGGTTGACCACGCCCTTCACCGACCTGCTCGACCACGACCTGGCCATCTCCACCGGCGGGGCCGACGCGCTGCTGCTGCAGAGCGAGGTCGCGCCGCTGGCCGTCGATGATGCCGGCGCGATCGAAGCCCATGCCACCATCGGCGCCGGCGACGAGCGTGTCATCGTCGTCAGCTGGTCGACTCCCAGCCGCCTGGAGACGTCGCGCCTGCCGCGGGAAGCCGCCCTGGCACAACTCGACGGCACGGTCGCGTTCTGGCAGGAGTGGAGCCGCATGACGACCTATGCCGGTCCCTACCGCGAGGCGGTGGTGCGCAGCGCGCTCACGGTCAAGGGCCTGACCGACGAGCGCACCGGTGCCTACATCGCCGCGCCCACCACCTCGCTGCCGGAGGAGATCGGCGGCGAACGCAACTGGGACTATCGCTACACCTGGATCCGCGATTCGACCACCATCCTCGCGGCACTGGTGCGGCTGGGCCACCGTTACGAGGCGCGGCGCTTCTCCGAGTGGCTGGCGCACACCACCGCCGGGCGCGCCTCCGAGCTGCAGATCATGTATGGCATCGGCGGCGAGCGCATCCTCACCGAGACCGAACTGCCGCACCTGTCGGGCTATCGCGGCTCGCGACCCGTGCGCATCGGCAACGCGGCCTGGAACCAGACGCAGCTCGACACGTACGGCTGGCTCATCACGGCGGCCTGGTACATGGCCACGCACGTGCGCGAGCTGGGCGAGCAGATCAGCCCGCACATGGCCCGCTTTCTGCGGGACGTGGTGGAGACGGCTATCGAGCGCTTCGACGAGGTCGATGAGGGCATCTGGGAAGTGCGCGGCCGCAGCCAGCACTTCCTCCACTCCAAGCTGATGATGTGGCTGGCGGTCGACGTGGGCATCCGGCTGGTGGCCCGCAGCCTGGGCGCAGACGAGGTCCCCGGCCACTGGCGGGCAGCCGGCGAGGCCATGCGCCGGCGCATCGAGACCGAGGGCGTGGACCCGGTGCGCGGTGCCTTCACGCAGGCGCTGGGATCGCCGCACCTCGATGCGGCCGCCCTGAACGTCTCGCTGATGGGCTTCCTGCCCGACCAGGATCGGCGCGTCCTCGCCACCATCGAGGCCATCGACGCCGAGTTGGGAGTGAACGGCCACATCTACCGCTACCGCAGCAACGACGGGCTGGCGGGCGACGAGGGCACGTTCGTGTTCTGCACGCTGTGGATGGTCAGTGCCCTCGCCCGCAGCGGACAGGTGGACCGGGCCCGGGAGCGACTGGAGATGGTGCTCTCCCACGCCAACGACGTGGGCCTGCTGGCCGAGGAGATCGATCCCCGCAGCGGCCAGCAGCTGGGCAACTTCCCGCAGGCCTTCAGCCATGTCGGCATCATCACCGCTGCGCTCGACATCGAGGCGGCAGCGCGGGGTGACACTCGTCCCGCCTTCGATCGCTAGGGCGGCGGGAACGCAGGGACAGGCGCGCCGAGCCCTCTACGCCACGTCGCGACGGCGCATGCCCCACGCTCCCAGCGCGATGCCACCGGCCGCCAGGACCAGGCAGGCCACGATGCCTCCGAAGTTCCACATGCCCAGCATGGGCTGCCCCAGGTGCGCGGTGAGGGCCAGGCTGTGGAACCACTCAGGCAGGCTCAGTGCCGGCGCCAGCAGGTTGACAAGGAACGTGGCGATGACGACCACCGTCACCAGCTCAGCCGCGAGGGAGGTACGCAGGACGCCGCCGATGGCGATGCCGACGCCGACCATGGCCGCGGCGAACAGCGACATCACCAGCGCACCGACGGCGGGGGTGACCGCGTCGCTGCCGGCGAAGGCGGCACCGAGGCCGATGCCCGCCGCGTAGATGAGCATCGACGCGGCCACCGCGATGAGCGCCCCGACGCCACCGGCGAGCGCCCAGCGCGAGCGCTCCAGCGGGGTCGTGAGGAGCATCTCCAACCGCCCGCTGCTCTCGTCTGAGGCCCACTTGCTCACGAACGTGGCCGCCGAGAGACCTACGACGATGAGCCCGACCTCGACGAAGATCAGTTGCAGGAACCCACCCGCGGAGAAGAAGTCCACGTTGGGGAAGACGACGCGCAGGATCTCCGCGATGCTCGGCGACTCGGTCAGGAGCTCGTCGGTGAAGGACTGGCTGGAGGCGGCGATGACGAAGCCGAATACTCCGATGGCGAGGCCCCAGCCCAGCGCCAGCGGGAGCTGATCGCCGGCGGCACGGCCGACCGGGCCGCGCAGACCGAGCGTAGCCCTCGGCAGCCCCGGGACGGGCAAGCTGCTCGTGACCCCCAGGTCCCGGCGGGCAAAGAGCTCGACCCCGACGGCCAGCAAGACGATGGCGATAGCGCCGACCGCCGCCACCGACAGCCAGTCGAACTGGCCCGCGAGCGGGACGTGATCGTAGGTCCAGCCGAACCAGGAGAGGTTGGCGACGAGGTCGAGGGCGGGCACGTACGGGGCGTAATTGCCCACCACGAACCCGCCCAGCAGGACGATGCCCGCGATGCCGGCGGCAGCACCGCGGCCGACGAGCGGGGCGAGGGCGAAGGCGACCGAGCCGGAGGCGAGGGCGATGAGACCGACCCACAGGGCGAACCCGACCGCGGCAAGGGGTGGGATCTCGTCGCCCAGGCCGGGCGTGCCGAAGGCAGCTCCCGCGACCCATGCGGCGAGGGCCAGGAGGGCCATCGCGAGACCCAGCATCGTGACGTGCGCGAGGAGCTTCTCGAGCGCGATCCGTCGCTTGCCGAACGGCGCCACCGCGACGATGTCGAGGCTGCCCCGACGTGCCTCGCCCGCCAGCGAGCCGGCCAGGGCCATGATCGACCACATGCCCGCGAGGAAGGCGAAGAACGGGCCGTACTTGTAGGTCAGGAACCCACCCATCGTGTCCACGCTCACCGTATTGCCGGCCATGCCCGCCAGGATGGGCGGCACGGACTCGACGAGGTTGACGAGCTCGACACGGCTTCCGGGGGTCGAGTAGGCGGTTCCGAATGCCTGGCCGATGGCGAACATGAAGCCGACCACGAGGCCGCTCATGATGAGGAAGGCCAGGCGCGAGTCGCGGATGGTCTTGCCGTAGATGCTGCCGAAGCCGTAGAGACGCCGGCGCAAGGGGATGGGCGGGAAGGACGGCGCCAGCTGCGACGCACCTGTGCCGGCCGTCATGGCTCGGCCACCTCGACGGCATCGCGGCCGTACTGGGCCAGGAACGTCTCCTCCAGGCTGGGTTCGCGGCTCACGAAGTCGAGCAGCTCGTGACGAGCGGCGGCCTGCACGACCGGCGTGATGGCGCCGTTGACGCGCATGCGCAGGACCTGGCCGTCGGCGGAGATGTCGCTGACCCCGGGCAGCTGCCGGAAGGCGGCCAGTGGCACGTCGCCGGCGAAGCGCAGCTCGACCTCGTGGTGGGCCATGTCGCGCAAGGCCTCGACCGTGTCGGTCTTGACCAGTCGGCCGTCCCGGATGATGGCCACGCGGTCGCAGCTCTTCTCGACCTCGGAGAGGATGTGGCTGGAGAGGAAGACGGTGGCTCCGTCGGCCACGGCCTCGCGCAGGACCTCGAAGAACGTCTGCTGCACGAGCGGGTCGAGCCCGGCCGTCGGCTCGTCGAGGACGAGCAGCTCGGGACGATGCTGCAGGGCGGTGACCACGCCGACCTTCTGCTTGTTGCCCTTGCTGTACTCCTTGAACCGACGGCTCGCGTCCAGCTCGAAGCGTTCCACGAGCTGCGCCTGGTAGGCGCGGTCGACACCGCCCCGCAGGTTGGCGAAGTACTCGAGGGTCTGCTGGCCGGTGAGTCGGTCGTAGAGGGCGAACTCGCCGGGGATGTAGCCGATGCGCCGGTGGATCGACACCGGGTCGACGGAGGATTCGATGCCGAAGACGAGCGCTCGCCCGCCGGTGGGGCGGATGAGGTCGAGCATCGTGCGGATGGTCGTCGTCTTGCCGGCCCCGTTGGGCCCGAGGAAGCCGAACGTCTCGCCCTGCTCGACGGCGAGGTCGACGTCGATGATGCCTCGATGCGAACCGTAGGATTTGGTCAGTCGCTCGAGGCGGATAACGGCAGTCATGATGCCCCCTTCGAGCCTGGCGTTCGGGTGAACCAGGCGTGCAGCAGTTGATCGTCGATGTAGGTGAACGATCCCGACGGCAGCCCGAGGATGCGCTCCACCGCCGTCTCGTATGCGTCGAACGTCTCCCGAACGGCACCCATGGCGATGGCGCCGGAGCGATGCGCGACCAGGAGCTCGCCGGTCATCTCGCCGGCGCCCTGGAGGACATCCATCAGCACTCGAGCGGTGTGAGGGGCCGAGTCGACGGCGAAGACCCCCTCCTCCACCCCCTGCCGCACGATGGTCACGAGCACCGGCAGGATGTGGTCGATGGCGGTGCGCGAGAGCTTGACGCGCGCGACCGCATTGGCATCGGACATCCACACCCCGAGCAGCTCGAGCACGAGGTCGCGGCGTTCGGTCTTCCATCGTCCGGCCACCAGGAAGACACGGCGCAACTTCTCGTCAGCCGACAGGTCGGCATCGTCGAGGATCGGCTGCAGGGCCTGGCCGATGGCACCCGCCATGCGCTCGACGACCGCCTCGAGCAGGTCCTCCTTGGACCCGAAGTAGTGGTAGACGGCGCCCCGGGAGATGCCCAGCTCGTCCTGGATGGCCTGGATGCTCGTGCGCTCGTAGCCCACGGTGCGGATGAGGCGCTCGGCCACGTCGAGGATCGCCTCCCGCCGATCGGATAGCACCGCGCTCGATGTCCCTGCCATTGCTCATGTCCCGTACCGACCGACCGACCGACCGACTGTCGGTCGGTCACTCGGATGATACACCCACGAGCGGCGGCCGTCGACCACGAGACCGCGATGCTGACGGCGATGTCGTCGGATGCCAATGCCGGCGGGCCGGTCGGTTTGCTACGGTGTGGCTGACATGAGAACCACCATCGGTCAGACCGTCCGGATCGGCGATGTCTTCGCTGGCAGGTACACCGCTGGCGAGCAGGTGGCGGTCCAGGGCTGGGTGCGAACGCGGCGCGATTCGAAGGCCGGTCTGTCGTTCGTGCATGTGCATGACGGCTCGTCGTTCGCCCCGCTGCAGGTCGTGGCCCAGAGCACGCTGCCCAACTACGAGGACGAGATCCTGCACCTCACAGCCGGCTGTGCCGTGCGCGTGGACGGCACCCTGGCCGAGTCGCAGGGCCAGGGCCAGGCCGTGGAGCTGCAGGCGGACGCGGTGGAGGTGGTGGGCTGGGTCGACGACCCCGACAGCTACCCGGTCGCGGCCAAGCGCCACACCTTCGAGTACCTGCGCGAGGTGCCGCACCTGCGCATGCGCACCAACACCATCGGGGCGGTCACCCGTGTCCGCCATGCCCTGGCGCAGGCCATCCATCGCTACTTCCATGAGCACGGCTTCTACTGGATCCACACGCCCATCGTCACAGCCTCGGATGCCGAGGGCGCCGGCGAGATGTTCCGCGTCTCGACGCTGGACCTGGCCAATCTGCCACGCCAGCCCGATGGCTCGATCGACTTCAGCCAGGACTTCTTCGGCCGGCCCACCTTCCTGACCGTGTCCGGCCAGCTCAACGTGGAGTCGTACTGCCTGGCGATGACGCGGGTGTATACGTTCGGGCCCACCTTCCGGGCCGAGAACTCCAACACCAGCCGCCACCTGTCGGAGTTCTGGATGGTGGAGCCGGAGATCGCCTTCGCCGACCTTTCCGACGACGCCGACCTGGCCGAGAACCTCTTGAAGTCCGCCTTCCGGGCCATCCTCGACGAGCGCGAGGATGACATGGCCTTCTTCGCCGAGCGCATCGACCCCCAGGCCGTCAGCCGGCTGGAGGCCTTCGTTGACTCCGACTTCGAGCGCATGACCTACACCGAGGCCGTCGAGGTGCTCAAGGCGGCCGATCGCGACTGGGAGTTCCCCGTGGCCTGGGGGCTCAACCTGCAGGCGGAGCACGAGCGCTACCTGTGCGAAGAGGTCGCCCGGCGCCCGGTAGTGGTGGTCGACTACCCCAAGGACATCAAGGCTTTCTACATGCGCCTCAACGACGACGAGCGCACGGTCGCCGCCATGGACGTGCTGGCACCGGGGATGGGAGAGATCGTGGGCGGCTCCCAGCGCGAGGAGCGGCTCGATGTGCTGGACCGTCGCATCGACGAGATGGGCCTGGATGCGGGCGCCTATGGCTGGTATCGCGACCTGCGCCGCTACGGCAGCGTGCCGCACGCCGGCTTCGGCCTGGGCTTCGACCGGGCCCTCGCCTACGCCACCGGCATGGCCAACATCCGCGACGTCATCCCCTTCCCCCGCACGCCCGGCAGCGCCGAGTTCTAGCCCCGTACAGCAAGGAGCCCTGATGGCCGCGCCAGCGACAGCATCCACCTCCGACCGTGAGCATCTCCTCGGCGGGATCTCATCGGCCTTTCGGGTCAACCCCTATACCGGTGGTCACCTGCAGGTCGCCGATGCTCACGGCGCCCACATCCGCACGACCGATGGCCAGAGCTACATCGACATGTTCATGGCCCACGGCAGCACCGTCCTGGGTCACGCTCACCCGGCCGTGATCGCGGCCGTCCGCGAGGTGCTCGAGGCGGGCGTCATCATCGGCTACGAGGTGGAGCTCGGCGAGCAGGTCGCACGCCAGATCGGCAACGTCGTGCCCTCTGCCGAGGCGGTGCGCTTCGTCGCCTCCGGCAGCGAGGCCGTGACCACGGCGCTGCGCATCGCGCGGGCGGTCACCGGTCGCGACCTGGTGGTGAAGATCGACGGCCACTACAACGGGGCCAGCGACTACGCGCTGGTCAACTCCCTCGCGGCGAACACCGACGCCGAGAACATGGGCGGCAGCATGTCTCGCCGCATCCCATCGTCGGCCGGCATCCCGGCGTCCATCCTCGAGAGCATCCTGCCCATCCCGTGGAACGATCTCGACGCGCTCGATGCCGTGCTCTCCACCTACGGCGACCAGGTCGCGGCGGTGATCATGGTGCCCATCGACTTCAACAACGGTTGCATCACGCCGGCCGATGGCTACCTGGCGGCGGCGCTGGAACGCGCGCATGCTGCAGGTGCGCTGCTGATCTTCGACGAGGTGCTGAGCGGCCTGAAGGTCCCCGGCGGCAGCGCCCAGGCGATGTACGGGGTGACACCGGACCTCACCACCGTCTCCAAGGCCATGAGCAGCGGCGTCCCGCTGGCTGCCGTGGTCGGTCGGCGTGAGCCCATGGAGGCCCTTCTGCGACCCGGGCCGCAGAAGCCCATCCAGGGGGGCACCTATGCCGGCAGCGCGCTCGGGCTGGCTGCCGCATCCGCGACGCTAGGTCTGATCGAGCAGGGGACGCTGCACGCAGACCTGCTGGAGCGTGCCGGAGGCTTCTTCGAGCGATTGCAGGCTGTCTTCGACCGTTCGCCACTGCCCGGCCGTGTCCAGAGCGTCGGCTGCATGTTCACCGTCTACGTGGGGACGCGCGACCCCGTGCGTGACTACCGCGACATGCGGGCGCTGGACCCGGAGCTGGCCCGACGGTTCTTCGTCCGCTGTATCGAGGAAGGCCTCTACTTCCACACCGACTTCTCGGTCTCTGCCGCCCACAGCCAGGAGATCCTCGACGAGGTGCTGGAGCGGATGGAGGGCATCGCCAACGAGCCCGGCTGGTGAGGCCGAATTCGGCCTAGCGGGTCGGCAGCAGCCGTAACGCGAAGGAGGCCGCTCCCGCCAGGACACTCTCCTCACCCAGTGCCGCCGGCTCCACGCGCAGGGACCTGCCGTTCTCGGCCATGACGCGTCGTCTCGCGAGGCGCACGGCCCGGCGTACGAAGCGCCGCTGGCCCAAGCCGATCGAGCCGCCCACGACGATGACGCTGGGTTCGATCACCGAGGCCAGCGCGGCGAACGCCGCGGCCAGCGCCGCATCCGCCTCGGCGACGATGGCTGCGGCCGTGGCCTCGCCGCCGCGCGCCGCACGGAAGACGTCGGCGGCCGTGCGCGGCGCAGGTCGTCCATCGGGCAGCTCCGGGGCCGGCCAGGCCAGCCGCGCACGGCGCGCGAGCGAGACGCCGCCGGCGTAGGACTCCACATCGCCTCGCCGGCCGCAGCTGCAGGCCGGCCCGGCCGGGTTGATGACGATGTGCCCGACCTCGCCGGCATTGCCTGTGGCTCCGCGGACGACCTGGCCACCCACGATGATGCCGCCGCCGATGCCGCTGCTGACCGTCAGGTACGCGAATGGGTCGGCTCCCCCACCGGCACCGAAGCTCCACTCCCCCAGGGCGGCCGTGTTGGCATCGTCGTCCAGGGCTGCCGGGATCCCGAACCGCTCGCCGAGCATGGCCGCGAGCGGTACGTCGCTCCAGCCGAGGTTCGAGGATCGCGTCACCACGCCGGTGGCCGCGTCCACCGGCCCCGGTGCCGCGATACCGACGGCTGCCAGTCGGCCATTCGCGCCCAGTCGCTCCACCGCACGAGCGATCCAGCTGACGAGATCGCCGGGGTCGGCGGGCGTGTCCACCCGGAGCACTTCGCGAGCGGGCTGCCAACCCACATCGAGCTCATCCATCGAGCGGACCGCCAGGAGCGTCTTGGTCGCCCCGATGTCTACGGCCAGGACCGACCGGCGCGGCACGCCGCTAGCCCGGAGAGCCGGCGGCGATGTCGTCCACGAGGCTCACGGCCAGGTCGTAGCTGCGGACCATGGGATTGGCCATCATGGCGCGGACACGATCGTCCCGCGTCGCGCCGGGCAGCGTGGCCGTCGCCGCGAGCGCCTCGAAGGCGGCGTGCTGGGCCAGCATGGCGGCCGGCAGCGGTGGCAGCGGTGGCGTGGCGACCGGCTCCAGTCGGCCCGGCTGGGGGATGCGGACCGGTCCCTCGGTGATGACCTCATCGGGCAATCCGGGGATGCGGCCATCGTTGCGGAGGCCGAGGATCAGCACCGACGGCGAGCCGTTGATCCAGGCGTCGATGAGGGGCAGCACGGCCTTGCCGTACCAGACGGCGCCTCGACGCGGCAGCTCCGTGACGCCGTGCGCGTAGCCCGAAAGGAGCTCGGCCTCCAGGCGCTGCAGCTGCTGGGCGCGTGTCTCGCCGGCCTCCAGCTGCGCGGCGAGGATGCGCGCGGGGTGCACGTAGTAGCGGACGTAGGGGGCACCGACGGCACCCTGCACGCGGACGGCCGCGGCCTCCTGGCCGGTGGCCAGGTCCAGGGTCGCCTCCAGCTCCGCCGTGTCCGACGGGGTCCACCAGCCCATGTGGTTCATGCCCTGGTATCGGCGCCGGACGTCTTCGGCCGGCTGGCCCAGGCGCTCGGCGATCCTCTCGCAGAAGACCACGGGCGAGTCACACACGGAGATGACAGGCAGGCTCGATGCTCGTTCGGTGGCTGCCACCACGATGCCCGAGGGGTTGGTGAGGTTGATGGCCAGGGCAGCCGGCGCCAGCCGAGCGACCTCGGACCACAGCTGCCGGACGGCGGGCACGGTGCGCAGCGCGTTGGCCAACCCGCCGGGCCCCATGGTCTCCTCTCCCGGCAGACCGTGCCGCTGTGGGAACGATTCGTCGAAGATGCGCGCCGTGAGCCCGCCGATGCGTACGGCGTTGAGCACGACATCTGCCCCCCGCAGCGCGACCTGTGCGTCGGTCTCGGCGGTGACCTGGACCTCGGCACCGGACGCGCCGCGCAGCCGCCGTCGCATCTCGGTCGCGACCAGCGCAAGTCGGTCCCCCGAGCGTGCGTGGAGCACGATCTCGAGCGGCGGGCGTCGCTCGATGCCGCCCGGCCAGTCGACCAGCGCGTCCGCGAACTCCGGCGTGGCCGAGCCGGAGCCGCCGAGGATGACGATACGCATCGCCACTAACCGCCGTAGAACTCGCGGACGGCGGAGCCCACGCGTTCGACCTCATCGTCGGTCAGCTCGGCGAACATGGGCAGGCACAGCACGCGCGGGACGAGCGACCGCGCCACCGCCAGGTCGTCAGCGGCCCGCCATGGGTTCGTCTGGTAGGCGCCCTGGTCGGGCACGAGCTTGGGATACATGATCTGGGTCTGGATGTTGCGCCGCTCGAGGAAGGCCTGCAGCTCCTCTCGGCGCGGCGCCAGCACGGTGTACTGGTAGTAGGCGTGCAGGCCGGTGGCATCGTGGGCCGGCAGCTGCAGCGGCGTGTCCGCCAGCAGCTCGTGGTAGCGCGCCGCCACCCGGCGCCGACCGGCCAGCTGGTCGTCGATCTGGCGCAGCTTGATGCGCAGGAACGCAGCCTGCATCTCATCCAAACGCTCCTGGTAGCCCAGCACCAGGTGCTCGTGCTTGGTACCGGCCTGGCCCATGTAGCGCAACTGCCGCACGCGCGTAGCCAGCTCGTCATCGGAGGTGGTGATGAAGCCGCCGTCACCGAGCGCACCCAGCAGCTTGGCGGGGTAGAAGCTGAACGCCGCGAGCTCGCCCAGGCTGCCGGCCTTGCGTCCCGCCAGCGTGGCGCCGTGGGCATGCGCCGCGTCCTCCAGGATGGGGACACCCGGCGCCGCCGCCCGGACAGCATCCACGTCGACGCACAGCCCGTACATGTGGACCGGCAGGATGACCTTGGTCCGCTCGCTGAGCGCCGACGCGACGCGTGCCGCATCCATGTTCCAGGTGGCCGGGTCCACATCCACGAGCACCGGCGTCGCTCCCGTATAGGTGATGGCGAAGACGGTGGCGATGTAGGTGTTGGGAACGGTGATGACCTCGTCACCAGGACCGACGCCCAGGGCCCGCAGGGCGAGGTGCAGGGCCGCGGTCCCGCTGCTGATGCCGATGCCATGTCGGCTGTCCGAGTAGGCCGCGAACTCCTCCTCGAAGGCGGCCAGCTGCTGACCCAGGGTGTACTTGCCGACCGGCAGCACCGCTTCGAATGCCTCGCGCAGCTGGTCGGCGATGGCCGCGTGCCAGCGTGTCAGGTTCTCAGGCGGGATGACCGGCAGCTGCGTGTCGGCACCAGATCCGATGCTGGACGTGGTCATGGGCCTCCTCCTGTGTGCTTCTCCTGCGTGAGTCGAATGCGGGCCCTGGGGCTCGGCGGCGGGATGGTGTCGAGCAGCTCGGCCACGCGACCGGCGTCGATGCCGGCTTCGTCGATGATGGAATGCGGCAGGTTGGCGGCTCGGACGAAGCGCGGCAGGTCAAGGATGACGGCCTCGAGCGTGGGACGTTCGAGACCGAGCCGATCGGGCCGCCACTCGACCCCACAGCGGTCGAGGAACGCGGCCGCGCGAGCCTGCTCGTTCTGCTGCAACCCTGACATCAGCACCGTGCCCAGCCCGATGAGCTCACCGTGCACGAAGGACCTGCCCGTGAAGGCCTCGGTGGCGTAGCCGAAGTAGTGCTCGCTGCCCTCCTCCGGGCCGCTGTGGCCGACCGTCAGCAGGAGCGCGTTCACCTGCGCGTAGGCACGGATGATGTGCTCGAGCGCAGCGTGCGTCACGGCAGCCACCTCGTCGGCCTGCTGGTAGAGCTGCTCCAGCACCGTCGCCGCGGCCGCGTCCACGGCGGGGTCGAAGGCGACGCTGCCGGCCTGCGCTCCCAGGGCCCAGTCGAATCGGCCGGTCTGGATGCTGAGCAGGTCACCCACGCCGGCCCGGTTGAGGCGCGCCGGCGCACTGGCGATGAGCTCCAGGTCCGCGATGATGGTCTCGGCCACCACGAACCCGTCGTACTCCACGCTGCCATTTCGGCGGATGGCGACCGTGTTGGTGACCGAGGCGTCGACGCTGATGATGCTGGGAGCGAGGACCAACCGCCGCCCCGTACGCCAGGCGAGGTACTTGGCGGTGTCCATGACGACACCGCCCCCGATGCCGACGATGTAGTCAGCCGCGTCCAGCCCGGCGGCCAGGCGCTCCAGCACTTGCTCGTCCAGCGAGGCGGCCATGAGGCTGCCGCGCGCTCGAGCCACCACCCGGCCGGCCACGTTGGCCAGCGGCCCGGGCTGGCTGACGAGCAGGTACGAGCCCTCCAGGTCGTCGATGGCCTGGCCCAGGATGCCTTGGCCGATGCGCAGATGCGGATGCTTGGCACGTTCGAGGAGCGACTCGTCCATCCGGGTCAGGATACCAGTCCAGTCATCACTGGTGCACGTATCGAACAGTGAGCAGACTAGGACTGCACGAACTGCGCAGCCAACGTTGACAGTTCGGACACGCGGCTCCACAATCGAACGATGACGTCAGGGGCTCGGGATGAGGTCGTCATGGACGTGCTGCGCGCCTCCGGGACCGCCTCGGTCTCGGATCTCGCGGCCAGCCTCAAGGTGACCGAGGCAACGGTGCGACGGATGCTGCATCGGATGGCCAGGGAGGGACGTGTCATCCGTACCTACGGTGGCGCCACGGTCGCCGAGGGCGTGCAGACGGCCGTGTCCAGCCAGGCCGACCCGGAGATCGCGGCCAAGCGGCGGATCGGGGCCGTGGCCAGTCGCCTGGTGGTGGACGGCTCCACCATCGCCTTGTCGAGTGGCACCACGGTGCTCGAGCTGGCGAGACGACTGCGCCACCGCCGCCTCACGGTGATCACCAACGCACTGGACGTGGCCAACGCCCTGCTCGACGCCGATGGCATCGAGCTGGTGGTCCTCGGTGGCGTGGTGCTACCGGGGATGCACAGCATGCACGGCCACCTCACCGAGGATGCGCTCAGCGACCTGCGTGCGGACACCGTCTTCATGGGTGCCTCCGCCATCGACCTCGACAACGGCTTCATGACCGAGCAGGTCCGAGAGATCGCCGTGGATCGCGCTCTGCGCAGCATCGCTCGCGAAGGCGTGCTTCTTGCCGACGCCAGCAAGTTCGACCACATGGCACCCGGCTTCATGTTCGGGTTCGAGCAGGTCGGGACCGTGGTGACGGACGATCGCGTCCCAGCCCGCTACGTCGAAGCGCTCGAGGCGCGTGGCACGAGGGTCATCGTGGCCGCGGAAGGAGGTGGACCGGCGATCGACGTGACGGATCCGGCCTGATGCTGGCAACGGGTCCGGTTGAGCCATGCAAGACCGCGCGGGGCATGCCCCGTCCGAGCTGGAGGTGTAGCCATACCCGACGAGACGACACAGTGACCATGCCACGAGGTCCGCGGCAGCCGGACCAAGGGCGCCGAGTCGGCATCGAGCGGTTCACCCGCCCGGCGCTGCTCGCCAGCGATCCCAAGCCTGACATTCCTGGTACCTACTGAGGAGGTTCGGAGCCAATGACCAGACAGCGTCATATGAAGGTCGCCGCCAGTGCGGTCGTGATGGCCATCGCCGTCTCGGCCCTGCCGGCAGGCGCCGCCATCGCCCAGGACGGCGACTTCGACTGGCGAGCGCACGAGGGACAGACGATCACGTTCCTCGCCAACCAGCACCCCTGGACCGACGGGCTCGAGGCCAGCGGGCTGCTGGAGCAGTTCACCGCCGACACCGGCATCAACGTCGATCTGCAGCCCTTCTCCGAGGACCTGTACTTCGACAAGATGAACCAGACGGTCCGCACCGCCGAGGGCACCGCTGACGTCTACTTCCTGCCCATGGATGCGACGGCCTTCACGCAGTGGAGTGCCGATGTGGTCGAGCCGCTCTCGCCGTACCTGGACGACCCGGCCAAGACCTCGCCCGACTACGACTTCGCCGACTTCCCGGAGGGCTTCGTCGGCGGGGTCATCTATCCTCCTGGCGAGGCAGATGCGCAGCTCCACGGCATCCCCATCGCCTTTGAGGCCTACACGGTCTTCTACAACCAGGACCACGTCGACAACTACCTCGGCGGCGAGCTACCCGAGACGATGGATGAGCTCATCGCCGCAGCTCAGACCATCAACGAAGCTGGCGCTGCCGACGGGGTTGCGGGGGCCGTGATGCGCGGCCTCCGCTCCGACACCATCATGGACACGCTGACGGGCGTCGTCCTCAACGCGGTCGGTGACATGGAGACGCCGACCCCCTACAACGTCTGGTTCGACGGCGCCTGGGATGCGCCGCGGCTGGACGACCCGGCCGTGTGCAAGGGCCTCGCGGACTACGCCGACATGCTCGCCGCCGGGCCGGTCAACAAGTTCGCCATCGACTGGCCCGATGCCAACACGCTGTTCCAGCAGGGCCGTGCCGCCTTCTTCATC
>DATHSE010000148.1:0-5022 GCA_035464455.1 Anaerolineae bacterium
CGGGCCGCTCGATCTCGATGATGCGCTCGACCGACGCCACGGTCAGCGGCTCCAGGTAGACGGTGTCGGCCACACCAGGGTCGGTCATGATCGTGGCCGGGTTGTTGTTGAGCAGGATGGTGCGGATGCCCTCCTCGCGCAGGGCCCGGCATGCCTGCGTGCCGGCATAGTCGAACTCGGCAGCCTGGCCGATGACCACCGGACCGGAACCGATGATGAGGATGGACCGCGGTCGCTCGCTCACCGACGCGGCGTCCCGGCGTAGGCGCGGACGTGGCCGAGGAAGCGATCGAAGACCTCGGCCGCGTCGAGCGGGCCGGGTGAGCCCTCAGGGTGGTACTGGACCGTCTCGATCGGCAGCTGGTGATGGCGCAGGCCTTCGACGCTGCCGTCATTGAGGTTGCGCTGGCTGACGAAGAAGCCCGATGTCTGCGGCAGCGACGCAGCGACCACCTCGACCTCATGGTTCTGCGCTGTCACCGTGACGCGCCCGGATATCTCGTCCCGAACCGGATGGTTGGCGGCGTGGTGACCGAAGCGAAGCCGCTGCGTCCGGGCACCGGCAGCTCGTGCCACGATCTGATGCCCGAGGCAGATGCCCAGCAGCGGCCGGCCATCGGCCACGATGGCTGCGGCCAGCGCCACCTGCCCGTCGAGCATGCCCGGATCACCCGGACCAGGCGAGATGACCACTCCGTCCACGTCATCGGCCAGGACCTGCGCCGCGGCGGCGGTGTGGGGCAGCACGCGGACGCGCGCGCCCCGCCGGTGCAGCGCACGCACGATGTTCGTCTTGAGCCCGAGGTCGACCACCGCCACTACCGGACCCCGGTCGCCGACCTCGTAGGCGGTGTTGGCCGACACCTGCGAGACGAAGTCCTGCTCCTCCCACGTTGGCACCGCTCGCGCTGCCGCCACGGCGGCCTCGGGATCGGTCTCGCCGGGTGCGCTGATGACGCCGCGCAGCGAGCCACGCTCGCGCAGGTGGCGAGCCAGGGTGCGCGTGTCCAGGCCGGCGATGGCGGGGACCTGCTGCGATCGCAACAGGTGCACGATCTGGCGGGCACGGCCGAGCACACCGGCGGTGGCGTGCCCCACCACCAGCCCGCTGAGCCACGGTCGCTCCGACTGGTCATCATCCGCGAAGCGACCGTGGTTGCCGATGAGCGGGAACGTCATCACCACCACCTGGCCCGCGTAGCTGGGGTCGGTGCAGACCTCCTGGTAGCCGGTCTGCGAGGTGTTGACGACGAGGTCGCCACCACCGCGGACGGGCGCTCCGAAGGCGACCCCGGCGAAGACCGAACCGTCCTCCAGCGCCAGCAGGCAGGGCCCGCTGCTGCCGATGCGAGGGTCGACGACGGCATCGGCCGGAAGCGGCAACGAGGGCACCACGCCGGGCACCACGGGGGGCATCGTCAGGGTTCCTCCTTGCTGGCCTCACCGGACCGGACGACCGGCCTCACCGGACCGGAGATGCAAGAGAGACAGAGCGTACTACGGCTCGCCGTCCGACAGGGCCGCGCGGATGTGCGGCCCGATGATCTCCACCCAGCCGGCGTACTGCTTGGGCGTGCCGTAGGGCCCGTCGCCGATGACGAGGCTCGGATCGCGGGCCGCGAGCTCGTTCACGGAGGAGATGTCGATGACCCCGATGCCGCGGCTCGAGGCGATCGTCTCGAGCGTGGTGTTGAGCGACTCGACCGCCGCATGGCCCTCCGCGCTCGGGCCGAACGAGAGACCGTAGTCGGTGAGCGTGTGATCGGGCGTGGTGATGGCGAAGATCCGCTCCGGCGGCAGGATGGTCAGCAGCTCGTCGAGGATCTCCTCCACGTTCTGGCGGTAGAACGAGGTGTTACGCGAGATGATGTCGTTGACGCCGACCTGCAGGGTGACCACGTCCGGCTGCAGCGGGGCCACCTGGGCCAGCTGCTCCTCGATGACGAGATCGCTGGTGTGGCTCTGCTGCGCGAGGTTCAGCCATAGCACTCGGACACCGCCGCGCTCCATGGCCTCAGCCAGCTGCGACGGCCAGCTATCGCTGCGCGGGACGCTGGTGCCGGTCCCATTGGTGTAACCGTCACCGAGGGTGACCATCCGCACCGGCTCCTCCGGGGTGGCCGCTGCGGCCGCGACGACATCGGCCCCGGTCGGGTCGCTCTGAGCGGCCGGCGACGGTACCTGCGAGGGCGGCGTGGGAGACCCGGTGCCGGTGCACGCTGCGACTGACAGCGCGGCGACCAGCGACCAGGCGATGGACCATCTCACTCGTGTCGGTGCAGCATAACCCGCATCGACGCCGGGCCCGACACAGCGACGCTCGCGGCGCCATCTGCCCTCCGAAGCCTACAGCCAGTTGGTGGCGACCTCGCCCCATCCGCGCATGGACCAGCCCTGCAGCACCTCGTCCACGATGCGCTCGGCGAAGTCGGCATCGAGGGCACCGCCGAACATCAGGCGCCAGTACACCGGCCCCACCAGCATCTCCGTGGCCACGTCCGGCTGCACATCCGGCCGCAGGTCGCCGCGTCGCACACCACGCGCGATGACTCGGGCCACCTCGTCGCGCCGCGCCTGGACCACCGATGCGCGGAAGGGGTCACCCAGCTCGGGGTTGCGGGCGATCTCCGACAGGAGCTCCCGGATGACCGGCCCGAAGTCCGTCTCGGTCAGCGCCCGCATCGGTGCCAGCACGGTCGCCAGCAGCTCGGTGCGCGTGTCGCCGACGTCCGGGACGGCGAGATGCGGCGTCGCCAGCTCGAGCAGCACCTCCTGCGCCAGTGCCTGCTTGGAGGGCCAGTGGCGATAGATGGTGGCCTTCCCGACCTTGGCGCGGGCGGCGACGTGTTCCATGCGTACCTTGTCGAAGCCCTCCTCGATGAGCAGCTCGCGGAACGCCCTGGTGATGTCGCGGTGGGCACGATCGCTGCGCGGCCGTCCCTGCCCCCTCACCCCCGGAAGGCGTGAGGGGGCCGTCTCCCGGGCGATGATCTCATCCAGCGGGTCCGTCGCCGGCAGGCTCGAGGTCGGAGTCTCTGTGGTCATGACGCCGGATTATACGAAACGTAGCGTCTCAGCTGCAACCGTTTCGTAACCGAATGTATCGAAACGGACCGTCTTGCAACGGCGGGCGCGATGTAGTACGATACGGGCCGGATCGAAACAAGGCAACGAGCAACGATCCGCTGAACGAGATCCATCCCGTCAACCAGGAGGTCGCTATGACCCACACCCACGTTCCCGGGGTCAGGACGCAGCATGCGCCCTCCCTGACCGAGCGCGAGAACCAGAGAGCGGTCGACATCATCGAGCGCGCAGAGCGAAGCGCACCCTACTGCCTCTGCGGAAGGCACATGCTCGCCATCGCAGATGGAGAGGCCATCTGGCTGGAGTGCTCCACTCGAACGGAGCCCAGGACCGGTGTCCGCGGCTTCTTCTCACGTATCGCCGACTTCGGCCACAGTCGCCGCATGATCATGGAGCTTCCCGCGGCCGGCTAGCCGCCCAACCACATACGAGAGCGAGCGGGGCCGGTTCCTCCACCTCCTCCGCCGGATCCGATCGCCTCTCCCACAGCCCGCCAGGGACTCCCTTCCCTCGGCGGGCTGTCTTCGTGTCGACGCCGGTCCTCGCGCGCTGCTCCCCCAAGGGACTGCGCCGGCACCAGCTGGCCGCGCTGCCTAGTACCTTCGCGTGGGTGCGCGCCGCACACTGTCGGCACAACACTGGACCCCTCCGATATGCACCGGAGGGGTCCTTGGTGGTCGAGGATTGGTGAGCCGCGAAGGATTCGAACCTTCAACCTAGTGATTAAGAGTCACTTGCTCTACCGTTGAGCTAGCGGCCCACGACCGATCCACTGTAGCAAACCTTCGCAAGTCACACGCACTCCGCTCCAGGAGGGCGGCCAGTAGGACAGGAGCCTGCCACGCCCGGCATCACCGACCGACGAGCCCGTGCCAACGATGTCGCCTCCGAGCGTGCGGGCATGGTCGCGCCGGGGTGCCGTCCGACATCCGTGGCCGTGCCCGGGCAGCGGGCAGGGTTGCCAGCGGAGGGAGGAGCGCGGCGGGCTTTCGTCTCGAATCGCGCAGATATGGGAGTCTACGGACAGGCGAGCTGCGCCGGTCGTGCCATCGCCCCGGCTGCGAGCGACATCGATAGCGAAGCGCATGGGACGCGACCCGTGACTCGCCTGGCCTGCATCGAGGACAACAACACCAGAGGTCGTATGAGTCGTCGCACCACGTCCGGACCTGGACGTCACCCGCGGACCCGCTTCACGGGAACGCTACTGGCCCTGCTCGTCTCGATCGGCGTGGCACTGCCCGCGGCCGTCGGCGCGCAGGAGGACACCAACTTCGAACAGGCTGTCGAGCAGCGCTGGCAGCTGTTGACCTATCGCGACGCGGACGGCAGCATCCAGTCGGCTCCGGCCGGTGTCGGCGCGACCGTGCAGCTCTTCGCCGGCGACGCGTTCGGCGAGGCCGCGTGCAGCACGTACGATGGCACGTATCAGCGGCCGAGCAGCCAGGATCTGTTCATCGATCCATCCGCCATCGAGCGGTTCCCCTGCGACCCGGCCAGTGAAGCCTTCGACGAGGCCTTCTACCAGAACCTCACCGACACGGTCTCGGCCAGGGTGTCCGATTCGATCATGACGCTGCGCAACAACGTGGGCGAGGACCTCATGACGCTCACCCGGGCCGTCATCGAGAAGGATCCCACCGTCGCGCGCTGGGAGCTTGCGCGCATCGGGGCCGCAGACGGCTCCATCGAGCCGGTCATCCAGGGGGTCGACCCGTGGATCGAGTTCCTGCGCGGCGGCCGCCTCGTCGGCGATGCCGGCTGCGGCTCGTTCCTGGGCTCATACCAGGCCAGCGATGGCACCATGCGCATCAGCGACGTGGCCTACCGGCTCGACGGCTGCAGCACTGAGAGCATCCGTCGACAAGCCGAGCAGATGGTGGCGGCGTTCGATGCCATCACCGACTTCGACGTGCTGCCCGCCGGGATGGCGCT
>DATHSE010000149.1:0-12508 GCA_035464455.1 Anaerolineae bacterium
TCAGCCACATCATCCGGCGCACGCGGGGCATCTGGATCACGCCCAACGACATCGACCGCATCCCGAGGCTGCTGCGCAACTCGCCCTATGCCGACGTCCGCCTCATCGTCGTCACCGACAACGAGCGAATCCTGGGCCTCGGCGATCAGGGAGCCGGCGGCATGGGCATCCCCATCGGCAAGCTGGCGCTGTACTCGGCCTGTGGCGGCCTGCACCCGTCGTTGACCCTGCCCGTCTCGCTGGACGTCGGTACCGACAACCGCACGCTGCTGCGCGACCCGCTGTACATGGGCTACCGCGCCAGGCGTCTGCGGGGCGCCGCCTACCAGGAGCTCATCGAGGCCTTCGTCGCCGCCGTCGGTGAAGTGTGGCCCGGCTGCATCATCCAGTGGGAGGACTTCAAGGGCCCCAACGCGCTACGCATCCTGAGCCGCTTCCGAGACACGGTGCCCAGCTTCAACGACGACGTCCAGGGCACCGCGGCTGTCGCGCTGGCCGGCATCTACGCAGCGGCGCGGAAGCTTGGCCGCGAGATCACCGACCTTCAGTTCGTGCTGGCGGGCGCAGGCGCCGCCGGCATCGGCATCACCCGGCTGCTGCGTCGAGCGCTCGAGCATGAGGGTCTCCCGAGGAGCGAGATCGTCTCGCGCATCGCGTTGCTCGATTCGCGCGGCCTGGTGCATGCGGGACGCACGGACCTCGACGAGTTCAAGGTCGACGTGGCGGTTCCCGACGACCTCGTCGAGCAGCTCGGGTTGGAGCTGAAGGGCGATGGCCACACGCGCCTCTGCGAGGTCATCCGCGCGGTCAAGCCGGACGTGCTGATCGGCACCACCGGCCAGCCGGGCTCGTTCGACGAGACGGTCATCGCAACCCACACCGAGAGCGTCGAGCAGCCGGTCGTGTTCGCCCTGTCGAACCCATCGAGCCGCGTGGACGCCACACCGGCCGACATCCTTGCCTGGAGCGACGGCCGTGCCATCATCGCCACCGGCAGCCCCTTCGCGCCGGTGTCATGGAAGGGCGGGGCACGCCCAGTCGGCCAGGCCAACAACGTCTTCATCTTCCCCGGCGTGGGACTCGGTGCCGTGGTAGCCGAGGCCACGGCCATCACGGAGGAGATGTTCCTGGTTGCCGCGCGAGCCCTGGCGGAGCAGGTCAGCCAGGAGCGGCTGGACGTCGGCGCGCTCTACCCGCCGGTGCAGTCGCTGGCCGACATCTCACGAGCGGTGGCGCTGGCCGTGGCGACCGAAGCGGTGGCCTCAGGTGTCGCGGGCGTGCGAGCAGGGACCGACCTTGCCGCCGCTGTCGACGAGGCCATGTGGTGGCCGGCGTACGTGCCCTATATCCGCTCGCGCGCCGCGGTCCACCGCGACGAGGTCTACGCTGCGCACGCGGCTCTCGACGCTGCGCACGCGGTTCTCGACACCGAGCAGGCGTAAGGAACGTGAAGAACCGCCGGCGGTAGTGGGCGACTGACCGGAAGCCCTGGGGAGCGGGCAGCCACGGTGTGACAGCACGCGTGGGCACATGGCCGCGCCGCGGACCTTCTGCGCCGCCTCCCGTGTTCCGCGGAGCGGGACAAGCGACCGCGGAACGCTGATCCGAAGACGCCAGCGGCCCGGTCCGATGGTGTCTGGTGCCGATCGTTCCGCCGGGCGGAAGGATCACCCGAGGATGATCGCCAGCGACGTTGGCCACGCCGGTCGGCGGTCGCTTGTCTCGCCACGCGGGACAGGCGCGAGAGGTGTCGCGAGAGGTGGCGCACCGAGCACGGCGGCTGGAGACGTGGTGCTGGGCACGGCGGCTGGCAGCCGGAGCGCTCAGGGGCAACCGTCGAGGTCGCGCCACTTCTCCACGGTATCGCTGACCAGCGCGCTGCCGCCCACGTCGTACTCGACAGTCAGGCTCCGGTTGGGGATCTCGCCGCAGCCGGCATCCTTTTCCACCGCTTCCCATGACCCACGCGTGTACTTGTACTCGAGGGCCGTGGCGTCCTTGAACGGCAACGCGATCGTCCACGTCCCGTCATCGACGCGCGTCATGGGTTCACCGCCGGGGTTCCAGCCCTGGAAGGAGCCGGCGATGTAGATGGTGTCGTCGGGCGTGGTGTGTGCCGGCACGCTGACAGTGAAGATCACGTCCACCATGCGCTCCTCGGCGGTGACCTCCAGCGTGCCCGAGGGCTGCGACCGGTTGTAGCCGCTGTCCTGCGCCACCACGCGGTAACGGTACGACGCACCGGCCGTCACCGTGGCGTCGAGATAGACCTCGGCCTCGGACGTGGCGATGAGCTCGTCATCGCCACCATCCTGGCTGCGCAGGATGAGATAGCGATGCAGGTCGCCGGCCTCGACAGGCGCCCAGCGGAAGCGCACCCGCTCGCCGGAGACATCGAGCAGCTCAGGCGTGTCTGGCGCCGGCGGCGCGATCCTGTCAGCGCCCGGGATGGCGTCGATGTGGCCGACGCCGAGCGCGCTCTGCCACGTCTCGCCACCATCGGTCGAGGCGCGCGCGCCGGCACTGAAGCCGCCCGTCTCCTCGGGCTGCACCGACCCGCGGAAGATCGCGCCGCCATCGGTCAGCTCGACCGCCTCGGCCGGGCTCCACGTCCAGGCGTCGCCGCCGATGGCACTGATGGCCTCGGGAGCGATGCCGACCTCAACGAGCACGCTGTCGGCCACGCGCGCACCGTCAGCGCTGGCTTCCACGGCCACCTCCACCGCGACGCTGCCGTCGATGGCCGACAGCGGCCGCTCGACCGCGTCCACCACGGCCCCGCTCTCATCGAGCACGCCACGCAGCGTCAGCCCCGTGACGGTCAGCTGCGGCAGCGCCACCGCCTCGGCGGAGCGCTCCGAGACGTTGCCCGCAGCATCGACGGCGACGACGACGTAGTGATAGGGCAGCCCATCGCGGACCGTTGGATCGGTGAATGCCGGCCCGGCCGTGTCACCCACCAGCGTGTAGCCGCCGCCGGACACGATGGAGCGCGCCACCCGGTAGCCAGCCGCGCCGTCGACCGGCGCCCAGGCAAGCTCCACCCGGCCTGGGCCCGCTTGGGCCAGCAGCTCGGCCGGCGCATCCGGGGCCTGCAGGTCCGCCTCGTCCCCGGACATCAGGACGGCCACCGAGCCCGGCTCGAGCGATAGCGGCACCGTGCCATCGACCACCGTGACCGGCCCCACGCCCGCGAGCGCATCGGTCAGCAGCGTCCCATCGGGGATCCGGTCGGCCACCGGCAGGCGCAGCTCGCGGGCACGCTGACCCAGGTTCAAGGCCACGACCGCCGCGGCCGAGGGGCTCCTTCGCAGGTATGCCAGCGTCCGCGCGCCGTCATCGGCCCAGATGAACTCCAGGTCGCCCTCGCGCACGGCCTCGTGCGAGGCGCGCAGGTGTGCCAACGTGCGGTACCACTCGCGTAGCTCCAGGTCCTCGGAGCCCCAGGGGTACGGGCGGCGGTCATCGGGATCGTCGAAGCCGGTGAGGCCCACCTCGCCGCCGTAGTAGATGGAGGCCATGCCCGGGAACGTCAGCTGGATGGCCGCCACCAGCCGCTGCCTGGCCTTGCCCTCCGCCAGCGCCGCCGGCTCGCGCTTGGCGGCATCGTTGTCGAGCCCCGGGGTGAGCGTCCACAGGATGCGTGCCGTGTCGTGACTGTCGACGAGGTTCATCAGCGCCTGGTACGCGGGCGGCGGGTAGTCCTCGCGAACCGCCAGCATGGCGCTGGCGAAGCCGCTGGGGGTGAGCGCCTCCAGCGAGCCGTCCGGATCGGCCGTGGCGCCGTTGACCAGCGCGATGACGGCGCGGCGGAAGCGATAGTTCATCGTCGAGTCGGCCTGGTCGCCCAGCAGCCACGGCGTGGAATCGTGCCACTGCTCGGCGATGACGATGGCCTCGGGATCGGCGCCCTTGGCAGCCTCACGGATGGCAGCCTGGAACTCGTGGCTCATCGAATCGGCCACGTCGAGTCGCCAGCCGGCCGCGCCACGCTCGATCCAGGTCTCGACCACTCCGTCGTCGCCGGTGAACATCTCCAGCACGGCGGGGATCTCGTTGAGCTCCGGGATGGAATCGAAGTTCCACCAGCTGACGTAGTAGGTGTCATCGCCACCGGCGACGCTGGGTGCGCAGGGCTCGGGCTGCCCGGGCCCGGGCGGCCGGAACGTGAACCAGTCGCGATACTCCGAGTCGGCCGACTCGCAGGCGCCGATGGTCTCGTAGTTGCCGAAGCGGTCGAACCATGGCGAGTCCGCCGAGACGTGGTTGAAGACGCCGTCGAGCACGACCCGGATGCCGCGCGAGCGGGCCTCGGCGATGAGCGTGCCGAACTCCTCGGCCGTGCCCAGGTCCGGGTCGACGTAGAAGTAGTCGGACGTGTCATAGCGATGGTTGGATGGTGCAGCGAAGATGGGGTTGAGATAGAGCACCGTCACGCCCAGGTCGGCCAAGCCGTCGAGCGCGGCCGTCACGCCCGCCAGGTCGCCGCCGAAGAAGTCGCGGTTGTAGGCCTGTTCGTCGCACGGCTCGGGCTTGTAGTCGCGACAGTGCCCCTCCGGCAGCTCGTCCCAGCCCTTGGTGATGATGGGCATGCCGTGCACCTCGCCGTGGCGGTAGACATCGGCACCGCCCGGACCCGGCGTCGCATCGGGCGAGGGGTCGTTGGACGGATCGGCGTTGGCGAAGCGGTCGGGGAAGACCTGGTAGACGACCGACCCGGGTGCCCACGCCGGTGTCTCGAAATCGGGGAGATAGGCGGTGATCTGCCATGGGTCGGCAACGACGCCGGAACGCCCGATGCGCCCGCTGCCACCATCGCCGGCGCGATCATCCGACAGCACCCGCGATGCCTGCCCATCCTGGGCCACGATGGAGTAGTCGATGATGCCCGGCTGCGGACCCGTCTCGACCACGGCCTCCCAGAAGTCATAGCCGCTGCCGCCGGCGTCGGGGTCGGTGGCGGCCAGCTCCATCGGCTGAGACCAGGACTCGCCGGAGAGTCGGTCGGCCAGGCGCAGCTGCGCCCCCGAGAGGTCGCCGGCCGCCGCTCGCAGGCGCACATGCACCGGCGTCCCCGCCGTCACCGCACCGACCGGTGCGCGATACAGGTCATCGCGGCTGTCGTGCTGCAGGTCGGCCTCGCGGATGGAGCCATCCACGGCCGCTGCCGCCTCGACAGCGGGATCGGCCGCTGCCGCCTCGACAGCGGGATCGGCCCCTGCCACGGGCACGCCGGTGACCAGCAGCAGGACGGCAACGATGGAAGGCAACGACACGTGCATATTCGGCTCCTGCGCCCCGGGCGGCCTCGCCCGGATCAGCCCTTGATGCCGCCCAGGGTCAGGCCGGACACGAGGTACTTGGAGATGTAGACGAAGAGGATGACGATGGGGACGCTGACGATGATGGAGGCCGCCGAGAGGTCGGCCCACTGGGTCTGGAACTGCGCCTGGAAGCGCTGGATGCCCAGTGGCCAGGTCAGCAGTGCCTCCTGCCCACCGATGAGCACGCGCGCCATGAAGAACTCACCCCAGGCGGCCAGGAAGTTGAGCAGGAAGACGATGGCCAGCGCCGGCAGCGACAGCGGCAGCAGCACGCGGTAGAAAGCCTGGAACTCGGTGCAGCCGTCGATGCGGGCAGCCTCCTCCAGGTCGTAGGGGATGGTGTCGTAGTAGCCCTTCAGGATCCAGATGGAGAAGGGCACGGCCGTGACGGCGTAGGCGAAGACGAGACCCTGGTAGGAGTTCACCAGCCCAAGCTGGACGTAGATGATGAAGATCGGGACCAGCAGCATGATGCCCGGGATGAGCTGCGTGGCGAAGAGGAACGTCAGCCCGGGATTGCGCCCCCGGAACCTGTAGCGGCTGAAGCCATACGCGCTGGTGGCCGCGATGATGAGACCCATGGTCGCCGTGCCGATGGTGATGATGAGGCTGTTGAAGAGCCAGTTGAGCAGGCCCGATTCGAAGAGCACGCGGTAGAAGGCGTCCAGCGTGGCGCCCTCGGGGATGATCTCGAGCGTGGGGTTGAGCACGTTCTGCCCGGGGCGCAGCGAGGTGCTGAAGACGCGCACCACCGGGAAGACCACGAAGATGGTGGCGGCGATGAGGATGAGGTGGATGAGCGCGCGCTTCAGGCGCGAGTCCTCGCCCCGTCCGCGCGGCGTGGTCAGCCAGGCGCGCAGGCCCTGACCCTGTCGCGTGCGGCTGACGTTGATTGCCTGTGGAGTCTCCAGTGCCATCAGGCATCCCTCCTCATGACTCGTAGGACCCCTTGAGGATCTTGGTCTGTCTCACGTACCAGATGGTGAAGGCCAGCAGGATGCCGAAGACCACGAAGGCGAAGGCTGCGGCGAACCCGAAACGGCTGAACTGGAAGCCCGCGCGATAGAGCGCCGTGACAAGGATGTCGCTGGTCTCGAGCTCGTTCTGGTTGATGAAGAAGGGCACGTTGATGTTGTTGAAGGTCAGGAAGACACCCAGCAGGATGGCCGGGATGAGCACCGGGCGCAGCAGCGGCAGGGTGATGCCGCGGAACTGCTGGCGGCCGTTGGCGCCGTCGATCTCGGCCGCCTCGTAGTACTCCTGCGAGATCGACTGCAAGCCGCCCAGGGTGATGACCATCATGAACGGCACACCCAGCCATACGTTGGTGATGATCATGGCCAGGAAGTTCATGGTCGGGTCGCTCAGCCATTGCTGCGGCGGGACACCGAAGAGGGCGAGGACCTGGTTGACAGCGCCGAACTGGAAGTTGTACTCGGTGCGCCAGATCTGCAGCGAGATGAAGACGGGAATGGCCCACGGCAGGATGAGCAGCGCACGGTAGATGGTCCGACCGCGCAGCTTGCGATTGAGCATCAGCGCCAGGCCGACACCCAGCGTGACGTGGAAGAAGATGCCGACCACGGTCCAGATGAGCGTCTGCGCCAGGAGCTGCCAGAAGCCGGTCTGCTTGAGCACCGGCTTGGTGAACACGTCGATGTAGTTCTGCAGGCCGATGAAGATGTCGCGCTCGGCACCCCACGGCTCGAGCGGCGTGCCCTCCATGGTGAGACCGAAGAACAGGCCCGGGTCCACGAAGTTGCGGATGTTCATCTTCGTGAACGAGAGGCTGAACTCGTAGTAGAGCGGGTAGACGTAGAGGATGGCGATGCCGACGACTGCCGGCGCCAGCAGCATGATCGTGAGAGCCAGCCGCTTGGAGGTAGTCCGCTTGCGGACGCCGAACCAGTAGATGGCCGCTTCGATGGCGCCCAGCACCAGCAGCGTGGCGGCCAGCGCGATGAGCAGGTCGGCGGTCCACTCGTTGCTGGACAGCAGCACGCCGGCTGCGATCACGAGCGGCAGCGCGATGGCCACCCCCGTCAGGCGCGCATCCTCGCGACGGGCCATCAGCAGCAGGTAGAGGATCGCCTCCATGGCGATGATGGCCAGGATGATCCAGAACAGGGATGATGCGACGTCCGAGACCGCCGTCACGGCCTGGTCGAAGTCGAACGCGTCGAGTAGCTCGCTCATCGCTCCTGCAGGCGCCTCCTCTTTCCGGCCGCTCCCACACGACCGGACCCCCGCATAGTAACGGGGCCCCGGCCTGCTGACCGGGGCCCCGCGTCATCGGGCTAGCCGATGTGCAGGCTCATTCGGGGGCGCACTCGCCACCGGGAGCGACACCGATCTCAGCGGACTGCTGCATCGTGGCCGCGATGGCGGCGGGATCAGCGGTCGCGCTGGAGAAGAGGTCACGCACGCCGGCGGTCATGGAGTCGAAGACGCAACGCATCTCCAGGTTCGTGGGCTGCGGGACGCCGAACTGGACGGCCGCCGCGGAGCCGGCGAGGAACGGATCCTCGGTCACGAGGGGATCCTCGATGGCCTCGGCGTTGCCCGGCAGGCGGGACAGCGCTTCGACCTGGGCCAGCTGGTTCTCCTTGTTGGTGGCCCACTGGATGAAGTCACCCACCACCGCGGCCGTGGCCTCGTCGGCCACCGCATCAGCGGAGGCCATGAGGAACTTGCCGGCCGAGTAAGGCTTGGGCCATTCGTAGCCCACGATCTCGGGGATGGGGCCCAGGCCCAGGCTGTCGCCGAAGGCCTCGACGTAGGTACCGAGCGTCCAGTCGCCGTTGACGATCATGGCGGCATCGCCCTGCGTGAACAGGCCATCGGCGACGTTGTAGTCGGCTTCCGCCGGCATCACGCCGTGGGCGTACTTGAGGTCATGCATGAACTGCAGCGCGCCCACCATGGCCTCGGTATCGAGCGTCGGGGTGACGCCGTCCTCCGCGAAGACCGAGCCGCCGAAGCCGCCCAGGAATGGGACCAGCCAGAAGGATTCGGTCTGGTTGAAGACGAGGCCGAACTTGTTGCTGGCAGCATCCGTGTTGGCCTTGGCGAGCTCGATCATCTGGTCGCTGTCGACCGGGCCCTCGGGCACGAGGTCCTTGTTCCAGTACAGCATGAGGTGGTTGCCGAACGAGACCGGCACGCCCCAGACCGTGCCGTCGACGGTGGTGGCATCGAGGGCGTTGGGCAGATAGACGCTGGTGTCGACGAGGTCGCCGAGGGCCCCGATGGTGCCCGATGCGGTGAAGGGGCCGACGTGGTCAGCCACCGTCCACAGGATCTCAGGAGCGCCACCTGCGAGGCTCGAGGTCAGGAAGTCCTCGCGGAGCGTCTCGACCTGCTTGTTCACGACGGTGATGGTGACGTCGGGGTTGGCTTCCGTGTACGCGTCGGCCAAGCCCTGGACGTACTGGAAGGCGCCCTCAGCCTCGCCCTCGGCGGTCCAGAGCGTGAGGTCGGTCTGGGCGGCGGCGGGAGCGGCAGCCCCCAATACCAGCGCCAGAGATCCGGCCAGGGCTGCAGCCTTGAATCGATTGGACATCGTTGGATGTCTCCTCCTCGTTGCGGCCACCGGTACTGGCGGTGGCTCCTACAGGGTCGCCGGTCACGGGGGTCGTAGCCGCGCGACGGGCCCAGGCCGATGATACGCTGAGCCCCGGCTTTGGGCCAGCGTCGCGAGCGCCCGCACGCAGCGCGGGCTGCGCATCCGATAGCATGGCCGCGCCATGACTGAACGCCGCATCGCGCTGACCCTCGTCCTGCACAACCATCAGCCCGTGGGCAACTTCGGGTTCGTCTTCGAGGAGAACTACCAGAAGGCGTACGCGCCCATGCTCGCCGCGCTCGAGCGCCACCGGGGCGTCCGGCTGGGCCTGCACTACACCGGCCCCCTGCTCGACTGGTTCAAGGCGGAGCGGCCGGAGTTCATCCAGCGCCTGCGCGCATTGGTGGAACGTGAGCAGGTCGAGGTCCTCGGCGGCGGCTACTACGAGCCGGTGCTTGCGTCGCTGCGCGAGGATGACCGTGTCGGCCAGCTGACGCGCATGGCCGACGAGATCGAATCGCTCTTCGGGCAACGGCCCAACGGCGCCTGGCTGGCCGAGCGTGTGTGGGAGCCGGACGTGCCCACCTCGTTGGTCAAGGCCGGCTACGGCTACACCATCGTCGATGACGCCCACTTCCGCGCGGCCGCCATCCCGCCCGAGCTGCACTGGGGGCCCTATTCGACCGACGACCAGGGCTATCGGCTGCTGGTGTTCGGCTCCGAGCAGGGGTTGCGATACCGCATCCCGTTCCGGCCGGTGGAGGAGGTCATCGAGTACCTGCGCGAGCACGCCACCGAGGACGGTGCGCTGGTGGGCATGATGGGCGACGACGGCGAGAAGTTCGGCACCTGGCCAGGGACGTGGGAGCTTTGTCACGGCGAAGGAGGGTGGGTCGAGCGCTTCTTCAGCGCGCTCGAGCAGAACGCCGACTGGCTCGCTGTGCTGCGACCGAGCGAGGCGCTCGCCCAGCACCCGCCCATCGGGCGCGTGTACCTGCCCACAGGCTCATACGCGGAGATGGGCGAGTGGTCGCTGCCGGTGGAAGCGCGGCGGGAGTTCACGACGCTGCTCCACGACGCCATCGAGCAGGAGCAGCCGGAGGCGCGCTGGATGCGCGGTGGCTTCTGGCGGATGTTCCAGGTCAACTACCGCGAGATCAACGACCTGCACAAGCAGATGCTGCGGACGTCGCGCAAGGTCGAGGCTATCGAAGCCGGCAAGGTCGGGGCGCAGGCGCTGGCGACGATCCACGACCACCTCTACCAGGGCCAGTCCAACGACTGTTACTGGCACGGCCTCTTCGGGGGCATCTATCTGTCACACATGCGACTGGCCACCCTGGAGCACCTCATCGCAGCCGAGGACGCAGCCGAGCGCGCTGGAGGCCTCAGCGGCGTGCAGATCCAGACCGCCGACTTCGACGTGGACGGCTACGACGAGCTGCTGGTCAGCACGGCGGGCCAGGTCGTCACGCTCAAGCCCAACGAGGGTGGCGGGATCGGCAGTTGGGACATCCGCGCCGCGCGCCACGCGCTGGCCTCGGTGATGCGGCGACGGCCGGAGGCGTACCACGACACGTTGCGTGCCGCAGACGCAGGCGAGCTGCCGGAGCAGGAGGCGGGCGAGGGCGCGGTCTCGATCCACGACCTGGTCAAGGTCAACGAGCCGGGCATCAGCGAACGGCTCTGGTACGACGATCACGAGCGGCGCTCCGGACTGGTGCACCTGCTCCCGCTCGAGACCACGGCCGAGACGTTCGAACAGGCCTCCTTCGATGAGCTCGGCGATTTCGTCAGCGGGCCATTCGAGGTCGCAAGGACCGGTGACGGCATGGTCGAGCTGGTGCGTGACGGATCGGTCCGGCACGTGGACGGCACATCGAGCTCGCTGCGCGTACGCAAGACGCACCGCTTCGGCGACGACCGGCGCACGCCGACGCTGGACCTCCACGTGCAGCTCACCAACACCGGCGACCGCACCATCGAGGCCCTGCTGGGCATCGAGTTCGACCTGAACCTGCTCGGGGGCGGGGGCAACCCCCGTGCCTGGTACAAGGTCAACGGCGAGACAGGCGGTTTCGATGCACGCCGGACGGTCAGCTCCGCCGACCACGTGGGCATGGGCAACGACCATATCGGCGTCGAGCTGGAGTCGCGAGCGACGCCCGGCGCTGCCGCCTGGTGGTCGTCGATCGAGACGATGTCGCTCTCCGAGAGCGGCTTCGAGGGCAACCACCAAGGAGGTTGTCTGCTGTGGGTGTGGCAGATCGGCCTTGCGCCCGGCGAGACCACGACAGTCAGCTTGGCCAACCTGGTCCGCACCCACGTCGACCGAGCCGAGGACGAGGGGCTGTAGCGAGGATCGGTCGGCCCGGACGGCCGGGTCCCGGTCGCGTCGAACTGCTGACGCCGCTCGCCCCGCTGAGCCCCGCGCCCCGCGCCCCGCGCCATCGGTGACGGGGCCCCGTATCGTGCGTCGCCCAGGCGTGGCGATCCGGATACCTCATCCGGTCAGTCCGTCTCGATGTCGCCGATCTGGCTGAAGATCGGCGAGAGGACCGGGTACAGCCGCGCATACACCTCGGCGAGCCTGCGATAGCGCTCCGCTTCCACACCTCCGAGCTCCGGCTCGACCGTCCGCCAGCCGCGGGACATCCGGTTCGCAGTGGCCACCACACCACCCTCACCGTCGACGGACATCGCGGCGGCGGCGAGGATCGCGGCGCCCAGTGCCGTCGTCTCGGATCGCTGCGTCACCTCCACCGGCTTGCCGAGGATGTCCGCCAGCACCTGGACCCACAGGCTGCTGCTGGAGCCTCCCCCCATGGCCCTGATCACGATGGTGTCGCTGCCGACCGCGGATCCGATCATCGAGAGCGCGATCAGCTGCTCGAAGGCGGTGCCCTCGAGGACCGCTCGATACATGTGAGCCAGTCCATGCCGTTCCTGCAAGCCGACCCACGCGCCGCGCGCCGCGGAGTCCCAATAGGGTGTCCCGACGCCGCTGATATAGGGCAGGAACAAGAGCCCTTCCGAACCCGGCTCGATCTCGGCGGCCGCAGCCTCCAGTCGTTGGTAGGCGTTGGGCGAGTCATCACCGGCGACCTCGCGCCCGAACCAGGCCAGCGACAGTGCCCCGCTCGCGAGGACGGCCTCCAGCGTCCACTTACCCGCCACCGGGCTTGACAACGTCCTGAACGCCAGGCTGGCGTGGTATCGCTCGGAATGACATCCCAGCGTGACCGCGGTTCCCAGGTTGAGATATGCACGCCCTTCCTCGCAGATGGCTGCCCCGAGCCCGGCGCACTGCCCGTCGCCAGCGCCGGCCACCACGGGTAGTCCGGTCTGCAGGCCGGTGGCGAGCGCGGCCTCTTCCGAGACCTCACCGATGGTCACGCCGGGAGCGACCAGCTCCGGGAGCTGGTCCAGCCTCAGGCCGACCGTTGCCAGCAACTCGGGCGAGTACCCGAACGTGCGCATGTCGACCAGGCCGGACGGGTCAGCGCTGGCCCAACTGGTGACCCAACGACCCGTCAGCCTTCGAACCAGGTAGGCGTGTACATCCGCCACGGTCGAGGTGCGTCGGACGACGTCAGGCTCATGGTCCGCCAACCATGCG
>DATHSE010000150.1:0-8556 GCA_035464455.1 Anaerolineae bacterium
ACCTGGAGGTTTGGGCCCCCGGCGTGGAGGACTGGCTGGAGGTCAGCTCCGTGTCCAACTTCCGCGATTACCAGGCTCGGCGCATGTCCATCCGCTGGCGGCCGGAGAAGGGCGGCAAGCCGGAGATGCTGCACACGCTCAACGGCTCCGGGCTGGCGTTGCCGCGCGTCGTCGCAGGCATCATCGAGGTCTACCAGCAGGCCGATGGCTCGGTAGCCGTGCCGCAGGTGCTGCAGCCACGCATGGGCGAACGCATCTCGGCGGGCTGAGCTCACAGGCCAACCCCCATCTCCAGCGCGCGAACTGCCGCTTGTGGACGCAGGCGATGGCGACCAGCGCAGTGCGATGCCTTGGACTCACCCGGCACGCACAGTGGCGCCCAGCGCGCTGCGATGCCTTGGGTGACTCACCCGGCACGCGCAGTCCTCATCTATGCCGGTCAGGCCTGAACCGGCGCTTGGCGCGGTCGCCCGATGCCACCGTCGCCTGAAGTGGCACCGAACTCGGCCGACCCATGCCGTGGAGGCCTGGGATGAGCATCGTGGCCGCCGGGTGAGTCACCCAGGGAATGGGCCGATCGGGATGGGCCTGGGCGAGTGTGCCTGCTACGACGCCGGCGGAGGGGTCGGCTCCGGTTCCGCCTCGATGTGCCGCAAGGTCGCGCGCGTGAGCTTGTCGGCCAGCGTCTGGATGTTCGTCCTGCCCAGATTGGTGAGGACGACCACGTCGAGGTCCTCGGAGGGCAGCCGGTGCATCAGTGAGACGTAGCCTCGCAGCGAGCCGCCATGCCCGATACCGAGCCGGCCGTCGAGACGTGCATAACGCATGCCCAGGCCGTAGCCGCTGCTGGGGTGGAACTGCAGCATCAGCTCGAGTGACGCCGGTGCAAGCAGCTCGCCACCAAGCAGTGCGTCCTGCCAGTCGGAGATGTCGCGCACGGACGATACCAGGGCCCCGGCGCTCTCGGCCACCGTGGCCGCTGAGGTATTGGGCCGCAGGCGCGTGCCGTCGGAGAACCCGCGCCAGCCCGAAGTGGTGGCCCAGTAGCCCTTGGCCGGCTCCTTGCCGATCTGCTCCTGGCCCTGGAAGAACGTCTCGTCCAGGCCCAGTGGCTCGAGGAAACGCTCGCGGATGTTGCGTGCCGGCGACTTGCCGGTGACCTTGCGCACGATCTTGCCCAGGAGCACGTAGTTGGTGTTGGAGTAGCGGTAGCACTTGCCCGGGTCGCAATACCGCGGGCCGGTCAGCTCCAGGATCTCGGCCGGACGCCAGCGATGAGATGGCCGTCCGAAGACACGCGCCTCGTACCTGGGATGGGCGAAGTAGTCGAAGATCCCGCTGCGGTGGTTCAGCAGCATCTTCACGCTGATCCTGTTCGCCTTGGGGTACTCGGGCAGCCAGGTCGAGATCTTCGTGCCCAGCCACAGCCGGCCTTCCTCTCGCAGCTGCAGGACGAGCGCGGCCATGAACGTCTTGGTCAGCGAGGCGATGGCAAAGGGCGTGCCTGGCCGCACCGGCCGTGCGTTCGGGCCAACGTTGCGATTCCCGGAGGTGCCGATCCAGCGGCTGCCGTCGGGCAGGCGGACAGCCGCCGCGACCCCCGGTGCGCGGTGGTTCAGCCGCCAGCGGTCGAGGCGCGCCTGCAGCTTGTCGGCCAGCTCCACGTCCACCGTGGGTGAGGCAGCCGCCACGGGGATGGCCAGGTCGCTGCCCGCGACCGGCAGCAGCATGACGGCAGCAAGCAGGATGGCGATGGTGCGGGGAAGCGGGCGGTGACGCACGGCCAGCCGAGCATACCGTCCGCCGTCAACGTGGGCGGAGCACGGCCGCTGCTATCCTCCGTTGCGGGAGAGGTGGCCGAGTGGTTGAAGGCGACGGTCTTGAAAACCGTTGGGCGAAAGCCTCGTGGGTTCGAATCCCACCCTCTCCGCCAAGCGATCCCGCCATGGACTCGACTCGGCGCCCGGATCCTGCCAGCGCCCTGCGGGGTCATTCACCCCCGTGGCTTCCTCCTGATCGCGCACCCGGCACGCCGACTCGTCATGGTGACTGCATTGGCAGACCCATGTAACCCATCCACGCAGCCTGTAAGGCCTGCCGGATGGCGCCACGCCCTTGCGCCGCCTATCGTCACCCGTAGGATCCGAAGCAACACGAGAAGCCACGCGAACGAGAGGTGCCTCCTGGAGTCGTCGACGCCGGAGAAGCCCGTTCCGCGAGGGGACGGGCCTGTCGCAGGATGGAGGAGAGGATGAGTCTGGTCATCAGGACCGCGGCGCTGGCTATCGCCGCCACGCTGGCGATGGCTGCCTGCGATGGCGGGGACGAGGCGGCTGTGACCCCATCCTCCGATCTGGCACCATCCGCCGAGGCGTCAGCCATCGCCGAACTGAGCGCCAGGCTGGAGCAGCTGGAAGTCCGGCTCGGCGAGGGCGGGCTCTCCCAGCTCGGTGACGACGCGGCAGCCCGGCTCGGCGACGCGGCAGCCCGTCTCGGCGACGTGGAAGACCGTCTCGGCGACGTGGAAGACCGTCTCGGCGACGTGGACCCGGCCGACCTTCGGTCACGCGTCAGTGAGTTGGAAGAGGAGATCCGGCTGGTGTCCGTGGCAGTCGAGGAGCTCTTGGCGCCGACGAACCTCGGCGACGACAGCTCGGAAGCCACGGACTGATCGCGAAGGGCCAGGAGCGCCGGCGGTCAGCCGAGGGCTCGCCCACCTGGCCCAAGCACCGCCGCTCTGCCCGTCCCGCACGGCATCCGGGGAGCATCGCGATACCATCGTGGGCGTGCATTCGCCCAGCCGCCGTCTGAGGTCGCCATTCCCCGCACACCGCCACCGCGTCTGCGAGTCGTGCGAGGATGAGCGCGCGCGGGACGCGATGCGCCCGATCTGCAGAGGCGGGGCCAGCCCGCGGGGTTCCGATATGCCCGCCACGCGTCCGGCGCAGCAAGGTCCAGCAGGGGAGACCGCATGAACACAGCCGCCGCTCGAACCGCCACGAGCCTGTTGCTGGCACTGGTCGTCGCCGGGGCCGCGAGCGTGAGCGCGCTGGCCGCCAAGCAGGACAACGCCGCCAAGCGGGACAGCGCCGCGAAGCAGGACACTGCTGAGAAGGCACCGTCGGGTCCGATCGAGGTCGTGAAGGGCGTGAAGTACCGCATGGCCAAGACCAAGCTGGCCGACCGGGTCATCCGCATCGACGACGCAGCCGGTGACCCGGCGTTCGCCGACGGGAGCCCGGCCACCGGAGCCCCGGGATGGGCTGATGTCACCGCCGTCTACGTGGCCGCGACCACCCTGCCGCGCAAGCTGCAGGCGAAGATGGCCAAGGACTTCCCGCCCGGTGTCTCTGGTGCCTTCTACGGCAACCAGGCCGAGTGGGCCAGCGGAGACGAGGCCATCTTCGTGGCCGTGGAGATGGCAGATCGGCTTCCCGCCGACGTCATGGGGCAGCAGGTGGAGATCGGCATCGGCGGGGACGCCGCGACGCCGCTGCAGGCGGGCACCCGTCTCGACACGCGCGCCGGCGTGGAGCGCTTCTCGCTCAGCGGCGTGTTCAGCAACGGCTCTTTCGCCACCGGCACCACCGACGTCAGCGGCCGCGCGCCGGGGGCGCCCATCGACTACTACAACACCGAGTCCGGTGTCTTCGGCTACTACGATGCCAAGCGCGCCACGTGGTTCCTGCTCGTCCCGGCCGCCACGGACAGCGACTCCGTCGTTGTGAGCGTCCGCAGCAGCACCGCGGTCGGCGAGGTCCTCGATCGACTCGAGCTGCCCGGCGGCGGCCACTTCGTCTCGCTCGCGGACCCCGCCGGCGGCTGGAGCGGGAAGTCGGGACTGCCGCCGCTCGGGTGCCGCTCGCTGGAGACGTTCAGCGCGGACACGGTCGCCGATCTCAGCGACCCTGCCGGCACGCGCATCCGCTACTCGGCGGGTGTGGGCATCGCCGCCAGCCCTGATGACGTCCCCATGGACTCCGACGAGCAGCTGGCGCTGCTGGGACCTGCTTTCGACTTGGCAGGAACCATCCCCGTGGCGGTCACCGCCGTCGGCTCCGGGCAGGAGCCAACGGTGGTGCAGGCCGACCTGGCTGTGTCGGCGCAGCAGGACGCGGTCTCCCTGACGCTCGAGGTTCCCCCAGGCCAGTGGTCATTCGCCCTTGCCGAGGGCACGGAGCTGGAGACGCCCGCCGGCGAGCGCATCATCGACCACACCTCGCTGACAGGTGGGGCCGGCCTGTCCACCGGTCCGGGCCTGGATGGTCTCGTGGCCGGCGACCTGTCGTGTGCCGGTGACGGCTCGCAGCCGGCGGCAGGGGCAACGGCGCAGCCGACCGACGATCCGGCCGGGGCGAGCGCGGTGCCGGGAACCGACGGGTAGCGCCCCGAGCAGGCCTTCCTGTCGACCGCTAGGTCTTCATCAGGTAGGGGAACAAGCGCATCTTCAGGTCGCTGAGCGGCATGGCACCGACGATACGGTCCACGACGCGGTCGCCCTTGATGACGATCATGGTAGGGATGCTGGAGGCCCCGAACTGCTGTGCCAGCCCCGGGTTCTCGTCCACGTTGACCTTCACCACCTTGATACGCCCCGCGTACTCCTTCGAGAGGTTCTCCAGCATCGGCCCGATGACGCGGCAGGGACCGCACCACGGTGCCCACAGGTCCACAAGGATGGCCACCGACGAGCGTGCCTCGTAGGCGAAGGTGGCGTCGCTTGCGTTGACCAGCCACGGCAGGGGCACGCCGCAGGCGCCGCAGTGAGGTGCACCGCGCTCGGCCGGGCGGATCTTGTTCTTCTTGCCGCACTGGGCGCAGGTCAGCAGTGACAGCGGGCCGGCGGGCGCGGCACCGCCGGGCGTCGGGTTCGTCTGTGTCATGGTGCAGTGGAGTATGCCGTCAGTCGCCGCCTCGCAGCTGGTAGCGCGACATGCGCCAGCTGCCCAGCGCCAGCGAGCCCAGGATCACGACGACGAGCACGGTCACCGACGTGCCAGCGTCGAGCGTCTCGCCATCCACCCCCTGCAGCGCGTCGGCCAGGCCGAGTGTGGCTTGACGGATCGAAAACGTCTGGGTGCCCGGTAGCAGACCCGCGAGCACACCCTCCCACAGCAGCACATAGCCGAGGCCGATGGAGAGCGCACGGGAGGTGATGCTGCTCAGGGTAAGGAAGCCGAGTGCATAGGCGGTGCCGCCAGCGACCGCAGCAAGCGCATACGCCACGGTGGGAACCACGATGTCGGGCGCGTCGGTGGCGACGATCAGGCCCGTCAGCAGGGTCGCCGGCAACACCAGCGCGATCGTCAGCCCCGCGGCCACCGCAGCTTTCGCCAGCACGATGCGGAAGCGGCGACCCGGTTTGGCCAGCAGGTAGACGATGGTGCCGTCTTCCAGTTCGGCACCGAGCGCGCCGGTGCCGAAGACCAGCGCGATGAGCGGCAGCACCGTCTGGATGACGAGCCGATCGAAGACGATCTGGCTGAAGGTGACGTCGCCCAGCACGCGCCCGAGGAGCGTGATCGCCACCGGCACGGCCGCCAGCAACAGCATCAGCCAGAAGCGGCGCCGATCGAGCAGGCTGCGCAGGGTGATGGCCACCACGGGCATGCGGTGGATCATCTGCCCACCAGGTAGGCGAAGACCGATTCGAGCGAGTCATCGGTCGGCCGCAGCTCGCGCAACGAGATGCCGGTGTCCTTCGCGATGCGTGGCAGGTGGCGGGTCAGCTGGCCCAGGTCGGCGGTGCGCACCGTCAGCCCCTTCGCATCCAGCTCCACGCCGAAGACGCAGTCGAGGCGCAGCAGCTCGGAGGCCAGGCGCCGGTCGTCGGTGGAGCGCACGTGGAAGACGTGCGGCCGGTCGGTCATCAGGCGGCGGATGGAGCGGAAGTCGCCCGCCGCGGCCAGCCGTCCGGCGTAGATGACGAGGACCGATTCGGCCATGCGCTCCACCTCCTCGAGGATGTGGGACGACAGCAGCACCGTGCGGCCCTGCTCGGCCATGCGGCGAAGCAGCTCGAACATGTGCAGGCGCTGGCGGGGGTCCATGCCGTTGAAGGGCTCGTCGAGGATGAGCACAGGGGGCTCGTGCACCAGCGCCGCCGCCATCTTGATGCGCTGCCGCATGCCCTTCGAGTAGGTGCCCACGCGCCGGTCGGCAGCATCGCCCAGCTCGACGAGTGCGATCGCCCGCTCGGCTGCCGCTCCGGGGTCGGCGAGGCCCTGCTGGCGGGCATTGGCGATGGCGAACTCGCGTCCCGTGAGGAACGGGTACACCGTCTCTCGCTCCGGCACCAGGCCGACGTGGCGGTACATCTCGGAGTCACGCCAGGCAGGGCGGCCTTCCACCCGGACCTCGCCGGCGGAAGGCGCCAGCAGTCCCGCGATCATGTGCAGCAGGGTCGTCTTGCCGGCGCCGTTGGGACCGAGCAGGCCGGTCACGCCGGGGCCCACGCTGAAGCTGACGTCGTTGACCGCCACCACGTTGCCGTACCAGCGCGAGACGTGCTCGACCGAGATCGCCGCCGCCTGGGATGGCGCCTCGGTCGTCACGCCGCCAGCCGCTGGTATCGCCGCAGCAACACGGCCAGCGAAGCCGCCGTCCAGATGGCCGCCGCCACGAGATAGGTCCAGCCCTCCAGGCGCGCTCGTCGCACCGTGATGTTGTCGGCGCGCGAATCGAACAGGAAGGCGTTGACGCCATCGAGCACGTCGGCAGGGCTGAGCAGCACCGCCAGCTGCCCGAAGAGCCCGATGTCGAGGGAGACGAGGATGGCGGCGAAGACGTTGGGGATGAGGAAGACCGCCACGATGGCGACCGTGGCATAGGAGCGGCGCGGCGTGAGCGCCGCGATGGCCGCCGCCAGAGAGCCCACCAGCAGGGCGATGATGAACCCGACGAGCAGCGCCGTCGGCACCTGCGGCAGCTCGTCTGCGAGGCCGGTCATCACGTCGGAGGCGACCAGCACCCGGCCGATGAAGAGGATGAGCTGGGGTGCCAGCACCAGCACGAGCAAGGCGATGAGCAGGCCCAGCATCCTCGCCACGGCGTAGTCCGAGCGCGAGATGGCACGCGAGAAGTACAGCGGCAGCGTGTTCGCGAGCTGGTCGCGGCCGAAGAGCTCAGGGGCTTGCGAAGCCGAGAAGAGGAAGACGAGCACCGCGGTGAAGGGGAAGATGGTCGAGTAGCGCACCGGCGAGAGGGCATCCGCAGCACCGGCCGCGGCGTCGGACTGGGCGAACTGGGCGAACAGCACGATGACGCCGACGGCGAGCAACGCTGGCAGCGTCGCCAGCAGGACCAGGCCGACCGGCATGATCTTGGAGCGAGCGCTGCGGCCGAGGCCGTAGGCCGTCCGCAGGGTGTGTCGCAGCAGCGCCGCCACGGCCGCCCGCCGGCCGAGGCGAGGTCCCTCGTAAACGCGGTAGCCAAGGTCGTAGATGGAGCCGCCGCGACCGGCGCCGTGGCGCCCTCCCAGCGGCGCTGACGTCATGCCGCCTCTTCCTTGGGCGCTGCGTCGCGGAAGAGGTCCTCCAGGCTGGCCCGGCGTGGCTCGACCCGCAGGAGCGCCAGGTCCAGGTCGATGACGCTGTCACGCACGTGGTCGTACGTCGCGTCACCACGGATCACCACCAGCACCTGCGATCCGTCTACGCGGACGACGTAGCCGTCGGCTTGCAGGCGAGCGGCCAGGTCGTCTGGCCGCTCATCCACCTCCACGATGAGCGTCCCGGTGTGCTGGGTGAAGGTTCCCAGGGCCGCCGCCCGGAGCAGCCGGCCGGCATCGATGGCGACGAGGTAGTCGCACACGCGCTCGATCTCGCCAAGCAGGTGGCTGGCCATGACGATGGCGATGCCGAACTCGGTGCCGGTGCGTTCGATGAGGTCGAGCATCTCGTCGCGCCCGGCCGGGTCAAGGCCGTTGGTAGGCTCGTCGAGCAGCAGCAGCCGGGGATCGTGGACGAGCGCCTGCGCCAGCTTGACGCGCTGCTTCATGCCGGTGGAGTAGCCGCCCATGGGCCGATAGCGTTCCTCGAACAGGCCCACGTGGCGCAGCACCTCCGCGGTGCGCTCGCGGGCGGACGCGCTCGGCAGCCCGCTCATGCGCGCCATGTGGTTGACGAAGTCGCTGGCGCTGATGTCGCCTGGGAGGCAGTCGTGCTCGGGCATGTAGCCCACCAGCTGGCGGATGGCCAGGCCCTGGGTGGCCACGTCGAGGTTCAGGACGGCTGCCGAGCCACTGCTGGCGTCCAGCAGGCCCAACAGGATCTTGATGAGCGTGGACTTGCCGGCACCGTTGGAGCCCACCAGCCCGACGATGCCGGGTTCGACGGTCAGCGTCAGTCCGTCGAGCGCAGTGACTCCGCCCGGATACCGCTTGGTGAGCCCTTCGAGGGCGACGAGTGACATGCCGGGGCAGTCTACCCTTCCACTCGGCACCTGCCCCCGTCAGCCATCGCGCACGTAGCCCGCGTGCTTGTCGACCACGTTCTGCAGCGGTCGGCCGGCGATGTCGCGTTCGAGGTTGTCCAGGAAGGCCCGCCCGAAGGCGTC
>DATHSE010000151.1:0-16217 GCA_035464455.1 Anaerolineae bacterium
GATCGTTATCGATGCGCACCCTGACCAGGCTGGCTCCGCTGTCCCCGAAGTCGACACGGACGGAGAGGACGTCGCCCGTCGCGAGCACCTGATCGGGCTCGGCCTGTGGAGGCGGGGTCGCCTGCGCCTTCTGCTCTTCGCCTGCCTGCGCGATCTTCTCCCTGCCCTCCTTCGTCAAGCCTGGGTCAGCCACCCAGGCGTATTCGCAGCCGAAGAGCAGTGTCGAAACGAGCATGGCTCCCACGACGATGGCCGCGCGGTGCCGACGTGTCGCTGTCATGAATCCCCCCCTGATCGATCCCTGGTCCATGTTCGCGTTCCTGCTGCTCGAGCCCTGGTCCGCCTCGTCACCTTACGCTCGCTGCTCTTCTCGCGCTCTCCTCTGCTGCTTGTCGAGCGCCGTGCAGTCATGACCTGCCGTCCGCTGAAGACGACCTAGGAATCGATGAAGGGCCCCGCAACTCCTCGGTGCGGGTTTGCCGCGCTTGCTGGTCACGAAGGAAGACATAGCGGCAGCGGCGGCATCGCATCCTCGCGCGTACCCCGCGCAGGACCGACCGTGCTCCTGTCCGTGATGAGCTCTCGAGTCTGTACGGAAGGACCGCAGACTGCATGTCCGGGCCGCTGCTCATGCCACGAGGCGAGTCTGCTGTGTCCGGCCCGTGCTCCGAGAGCAGCAGGAGGCCTCGCACCGGGATACGACAAGGGGGTGGTGGAGATGAGGGGACTCGAACCCCTGACCTCTGCGATGCGAACGCAGCGCTCTCCCAGCTGAGCTACATCCCCACTGACGTGGCCACCGGCCACTCGGCCGGCGAAGTATACCTCCGGGCCTGTCACTCGGCCGGCATCGCCTCGCCCCGCTGTCGCCGGAGGGGCGCGCGCGAAGCGAGTAGCATCGGGAGGTCCGCGTCCAACCCCAGAGGAGGTCGCTCATGTTCCGGCTGATCACGTTCACCTTGAAGATGGCCTTGCGCCTGCGGCTGCTCATCCTCGCCTTCGCCGCGGGGATGGGCGTGGCCTATGTCCAGCAGCTGCGTTCCCAGCACAGCAGCTGGGGTCTTGTCCCTGGCGGCGCCGGGCGCGCTCTCGCCGGCGACGACCTCGTGGCAGGGGCCGATGTCAGCGAGACACGCGCGCTCGAGATCGAGGCGGCTCCCGAGGCTGTCTGGCCATGGCTGCTGCAGCTGGGCTACGGTCGCGGGGGCTGGTACAGCTACCCGGCGCTCGACCGTCCCTGGAGCCCGGCCGGTGGTCGTGCCGGAAGCAGTGCCGAGCGCATCCTCGACGAGTTCCAGGAGCTGGCCGAAGGCGACGTGGTGCCCACGTTCAGCGGGGGCGGGCTGGTCGTCCGCGAGCTCGAACCGGGTCGGGCGCTGGTGCTCTACCTCGATGACGTCCTGGCGCGCGAGCAGCTCGAGGCATGGGCGGCAGAGGCAGCCGACGAGGCGGCCGCAGCCAAGGCCGACATCGACATGCCGCCGTACGCGGTCAGCTGGGCCTTCGTGCTGGAGGATGCTCCCGGCGGCCGCACACGGCTGATCGAACGCCTTCGCTTCCGCACCGACGTCGGCAGCGAGGTCCCGCGCCGGGTCATGCCACTGCTGGGGCTGGGCGTCTTCGCGGTGATGCGCGCCCAGATGCTCGGCATCAAGCGGCGTGCCGAAGGGGTCAGCTCCGCCAGGACCTGATCAGCGCGGGCCGCCCTGGAGGGTGGCTCCGCCCTGCGGCAGGCTGAACCAGAAGCGCGTCCGCCCGGCGCCCGACTCGGCTCCTACGCGACCACCCCAGCCTTCCACCAGCTGCTTCACGATGGCCAGGCCGATGCCGGCACCGCCGAGCGCGCGGTCACGCGACTTCTCGACGCGATAGAAGCGCTCGAAGACGTGCGGCAGGTCCTCGGCCGGGATGCCCTCGCCACTGTTGGAGAGGCTGACCAGGACGGTGTCCCCCCGGCCCTCCGCGCTGAGCGTGACGATGCCGCCCTCGGGCGCGTAGCGGGCCGCGTTCTGGAGCAGGTTGACCAGCACCTGCGCGAACTGGTCGGGATCGGCGCGCGCGGGCAGCGGCTCGCTCCAGCGCCGTTCCAGCGTCAGGCGCCGCGCCTCGAAGGTAGGCCGCGTCAGCTCCGTCGCCGCTGCCAAGAGTGAAGCCAGGTCGACCTCCACGGCTCGGGCGGTCTTGTGGGCCGCGTCTCCGAGGGCAAGGTCGTCGAGGGAGCGCGCCAGCCGTACCAGCCGCTCGGTCTCCTCGAGCAGCGACTCATAGGTTCCCTGGTCGGGCACGATGACGCCGTCGCGGATGGCTTCGAGGTACCCCTCCAGGTTGGTCAGCGGGGTACGCAGCTCGTGGGCCGTGTTGGCGATGATGTCGCGACGCTGGCGCTCGCTCTCCTCCAGCTCGGCCGCCATCTGGTTGAATGAGTCCGCCAGGCTGGCCAGCTCGTCGGGGGCGGCACGGGGGACACGGATGCTGAGGTCGCCGTCGGCCACGCGCCGGGCTGCTGCACCGATGTCGGCGAGGGGCCGGGCCAGCATGCGGGAGAGGACGATGGCGAGGGCCACGCCGGCGATGATGGCGACCACGGTGGCCACCCACAGCACGTTGCGGATGGACTGGTCGAACATGGCATAGGAGGCCTCGGCGGTCTCGCCGTGCTCCATCATCAGGTGCGCCATGGCTTCACTGCCGACGACGAGCACGCCGGCGGTGATGATGCCCACCGCAACGAGCGCCGAGCCGATGCCGACGAGCGCGATACGCCATGCCAGACCACGCCCGAAGGCCGGTCGGCGATGGCTGCTCACTGGCCCCTGGACCACGTGGACCCCCTAGCTCTCGTCGAGGGGCGGAGCGGCGCGATAGCCGACGCCGCGCACGGTCATGACGTAGCGCGGTCGCTCGGCGTCATCGCCCAGCTTCTCGCGCAGGCGGCCGATATGGACGTCGATGGTGCGATCGAGCACGTCGCCGTCGTCGGAGCCGTAGACCGCGTCGAGCAGCTGGTCACGCGTGAGCGCTCGCCCATCTGCCGCCACCAAGGTCACGAGGAGCTTGAACTCGACCGGCGTCAGCGGCAGCAGCTCCCTGCCGCGGCGGACCTCGTAACGCTCGGTATCGATGACGAGGTCGTGCTGGATCAGCGTGGCCGTCGCGGGCTTGGCAGCCGCATCACCGGCCGGCTTGGCGATGCGCCGCAGGACGGCCTTCACGCGCACCACCAGCTCAGCCGGGCTGAACGGCTTGGGCAGGTAGTCATCGGCGCCCCGCTCGAGGCCGATGATGCGCTCGGGCAGCGAGCTGCGCGCGCTCAGCATCAGCACCGGTACGTCACCCTCGGCGCGGAGCAGGCGCATGACCTCGAAGCCATCGACCTCCGGCAGCATCAGGTCCAGCACGATGAGGGCAGGGGCCTCCGCGCGCGCCTTGCGCAGGGCCTCGCGGCCGTCATAGGCGGTGATGACGCGAAAGCCCTCGCGTTCGAGGTAGGCCCGTACCAGGGCCACGATCTTGCGGTCATCGTCGACGACAAGGATGGGGCGGTCGGTGGCAGCGGGTTCGGCGTTGGCCTTCGGCGTGGGCATCAGGACGTTCATGCTACCGCCGCAGTCTCGTCATCGCCGGTGACGGCAACGTGACACTTGACGGATTAGAACAGATGTTCGATGATTCGTCGGGCCATGGAACGGTCACACGAGCCCCTCCAACATGCCCTCGCCACCCTCCAGACCCGCTGGGGCAGTGCTGCCATCCGGCTGGGGGACGGCCGCCCGCCCGGCTCGGCAGCAGCGGCGGACCAGGGGGCTCCGGCCGTCCATGGTGCCCTCGCCCTCGCGGTGCTCCCGGACTCCCATCCGGCAGCACCGCGACCAGTCCCGGCAGCGGGCGTCATCTCCACCGGCTTTCCGGCGCTGGACGCCATCCTCGGTCCGATGGGGTTGCCGGCGGAGGCCAGCGTCGCCGTCCGTGGCGGGCCATCGAGCGGCAAGACCACGCTGGCGCTGCGTTGTGCTGCGGAGGCCCAGGCGAGCGGTGACATCGTGGCCTGGCTGGACCTCGCTCGTGCCTTCGACCCGGTGGAGGCCGTCGCTCGTGGCGTGGACCTGCGCTGGCTGCTGGTCATCCGGCCGGCGACGGTGCATGAGGGCCTCAGCCTGGCCGGCTCGCTGTTGACGGGCCGCTGTGTCGGCCTGCTGGTGGTGGACCTGCCGGCCCGGCTGCAGGTACCCCTGGACCAGCAGCTGCGCCGCCTCGCAGCCCATGCCCGCCGTGTCGGTGCTCGCCTGGTCCTGCTGGAGCCGGCCTCGCTGGCCCGATCGCTGGGAGCGGCGCTGACCAGCAGCACCGGCTTGCGGCTGGAGCTGGAGCGGCGGGCATGGTTGCGCCTGGGGCGGGACGTGGTGGGGCAGCGCACGGCCGTGGCCGTGGCCAAGAACCGCTACGGGCCTCCGGGTCGCAGCGTGGAGGTGGATATCCACTACCTCGCCGAGGGCGAGCGCTCGCTGGCCACCCACCGACTGGCTTCGGCTGACAGTGGAACGGTCGCAGCGCTGGTACCGCCGGTCATGCTGACACCACCGGTCGCACCCCCGGTCCCGGCAGTGTCGGAGCAGCAGGACCCCCCGGTCCCGGCCCGGCGCTCGACGCCCCGGCTGGTGGTGGTGTGACCGCGGGCTCGCGAGACACGCCATCGAGCGATCCATGCGCCTGTTGTACCTGGACTGGCCACACCTGCCACTGCGGCTGGCGCTGGGCCGTGACCCCGCACCGGAGGAGGTGGTGGTGCTGGGTGGCCGGGCCTGGGACGCCGGGCATGTGCTCGATCGCAGCCCCGCCGCCGGTACGCTGGGTGTACGCCGCGGGCAGCCACTGGGCACGGCCCACAGCCTGGCTCCGGAGGCCACCTTCCTGCCGCTGGACGTGGCCGCGCTGGCAGATCCCTTCGAGGCAGCACTGGACGCACTGAACACCCTCGCGCCGGCAGTGGAAGGGGAGGTGGACCCGACCCACCCTGCCTTCGGACGCGTCTACATCGGCATCGAGGGGCTGGCGCGATTGTGGGGCGATGAGGCCACCCTGCTCGGCCGTGCCCTCGCGCTCGTGGCGCCGCTGCTGCCGGGTTCACCACGGACCGGCATCGGCAACACCCGTTTCGGGGCCGGGGTGGCGGCACGCATCGGCGCCACGCCCATCCCGGCTGGTGGCCGGCAGGAGGAGGCGGCCTTCCTGGCGCCACTGCCGCTGGCGCTGCTGCCGGCGGACCAGGCCATCCAGCAGCGCCTGGGCGTGCTGGGGCTGCGCACGATGGGGCAGCTGGCGGCGCTGGACCACTCCGCGGTGGTGGCACGCTTCGGTGCTGCCGGCGCCGAGCTGCATGACCTCGTCCGGGGCATGGACCGCCGCCAGCTGCGGCCTCGTCGTCCGCCTGAGCGCCTTGCCGCAGACGTCGAGCTGGAGCCGCCGGCGGCCGAGCTGGAGCCGCTCCGTTTCGTGCTCCACCACGTGTGCGGCACGCTCTGTGAGCAGCTCGCGGCGCGCGGGGCCGGTGCCTCCCGGGCGCTGCTGACGCTGACGCTGGACCTGCCGCGCGGGGTGTCGGGGTCGCGGACGTTGGCGTACCGCCAGGTGCTGCCGGAGCCGTCTGCTGCGGCGGAGCTGCTGGAGCGGCTGCTGCTGGCTCGCCTGGAGGCAGCGCCACCATCCGCACCCATCGAACGGCTCAGGCTGGAGCTCGACGGCACCGCGCCGGAGGCCGGCCAGCAGCTGACGCTGTTCAGCCGCCAGGCGGCGCATGCCGCTCGCCTGGAGTGGCAGGTGGCCAGCCTCGCCATCCGCTTCGGCGACGATCGCATCCTGCGCGCGGTCACCGGCGACACCGAGGCACACATCGCCGAGCGGCGCTTCCGCTGGCGCACGGCGGTCGAGCCATGACTCGCCTGTTGGGACAGCATCCGGCCATCGAGGTCGAGGTCGACGATCGCGGCTGGCCCGTCGGACTGCGCTGGCCGGGGGTGCGTGAGCCGGTGGAGGCATGCCATCACTGGCGTATCGAGGAGGCGTGGTGGCATCGGCCGCTGGTGCGCGACTACTTCAAGGTCGTCGGTCCGCGCCTGTTGGCGCTCGTCTACCGGGACGGTACCGACGGCTCCTGGCACCTCGAGCGCCTGTACGACTGATGCAGCATGGAGCGCCGGTCCGGCTACTCGCCGGATGGGCCGGGAGGTGCCTTCGGCCGCTTGCCCTTGAGCTCGGGCATGCGCTTCGCGTCGAGCCGCAGCACGGCCAACGGGTCGACGCGTTCGCGTGCGTAGCCGGGATAGCCGAGCTTGCGGTCGGACGCGTGGACCTTCATCCACCGACCGTCCATGCGCACGAGGCGGTAGCGCATCATCTGAAGGTCCTCGGCTCGTGCCATGCTCCCGAGGATCTGCCCGGCCTCGACCTCCTGGTCGACTTCGACCCGGATGTCCTGCAGCTCGGTGTAGATGCTGTAGTAGCCGTTGCCATCGTCGATGACCACGCCCAGCGGATACTCGTCTGCCTCCCGGCCCTGCTTCTTGAGCCCCTTGAGCTCCTTGTCGAAGCGGGCGAGCGCCTGGTCTGGCGAGCCCTTGTAGCCCGCCTGCTGTACCCAGTCGCGGCCCACGGCCATGACCTTGCCCTTGTGGGCAGCCTTGACCGGGGCACCTTCGAAGCGGGTGATGACGATGCCGTCGTGGAAGCGCCGGCCGTCGACCTCGAAGCGGCCTGCCTTGTCGGCCCCGAAGTACCTGATGACCTGGCCGTCACGGACCGGCCAGCGGTAGCCCTTGAGCTCCTCGGGCGGCGCAGAGGTCATGGCGGCGGCAACCGCGGTGTCGGCGGGTGCGGCGGAGGGGACCGGCTCACCGCTGGCGATCGGGGCTACTGCCACCAAGGCAGCCGGCTTGGCGTACTGGGGCGCGGCGATGACGATGGCCAGGACGATGGCGATCACGGCCAACAGGAAACCGCCTGTCAGCAGCCCGGAAAGGGCGTCGCGACGCGCAGCGGGGTCTGTCGTTTGCTGGCCCGCTCGCGCCGAGGGCACGGCGTACGCTTGCAGGCCCCTGTCTGCCACTGACCGCATCATAGCGACTCGTTCAAGTGTTGACCGAACGCACCAGCCGTGGGCCAGGTTCATCACCAGATAGAACATATGTTCTATCATCGACCTGGTGACGATGCCGTTCGCCGAGCTCCACTGCCACACCGACTTCTCGTTCCTCGACGGTGCCTCGCCGGCAGACGACCTGCTCGAGCGTGCCCTCGAGCTGGGGCTGTCGGCGCTCGCGGTCACCGATCACCAGGGCCTCTACGGGGCGGTGCGCTTCGCGGCCGCCGCACGCGAGGCCGGTCTGCACGCAGTCGTGGGCATGGAGATCGAGCTCATCGACTCCGCGGCCGCCGACCCACACGGCATCGTGCTGCCGCCACGTCGTCGTCGCCGAGCAGTGCCGCCGTCGTCGGCCGGCAGCAGCGCAGGGGAGCCGGCGCGGCCGCCGGTGCCGCGACAGCGCCCGCCCGGCCAGCGTGACCCGCGTCGCGAGGACCTGCGCGGGGTGCGTCCACGAGAGCTCGGTCCACATCTGACGCTGCTGGCACAGGACCAGGCCGGCTACGCCAGCCTCTGCCGGCTCGCCAGCGCCGCCCACCTGGCGGGGACCAAGGGCGTGCCGCAGTTCAGCCACGAACGCCTGGCGCAGCATCGCGATGGCCTCATCGTGCTCACTGGCTGCCGCCACGGCGAGCTGCCCCGGCGCCTGCTGGCCGGTGACCGCGAGGGAGCAACGCGCGCGCTGCAGCAGCTGGAAGCCATCGTCGCCGATGGCGGGCTGTACGTGGAGCTGCAGCACCACCTCCTGCCCGATGACGACTGGCTCACCGCGGAGCTGGCACGCCTGGCCCACGAGGCCGGCCTGCCCACCGTCGTCACCAATGACGTCCACTACGCCCTGCGCTCCGATCGCGAGCTGCAGGACGTGCTCGTCGCCATCCGGCACGGGCAGACCCTCGAGGCGGCTGCCCATCTGCGCCGGCCCAACGCCGAGTACGCCGTCAAGAGTGGTCCGCAGCTGGCGGCGCTACCACCGGGCACCGATCCCGACCCGTTGGTGCGTCATGCCTGGCTCGATGGCATCAAGCGCTCTGGCGAGATCGCCCAGCGCTGCCAGGTGTCGCTGGAGTTCGAGCGCTACCGCTTCCCCGGCTTCCCGGTGCCCGGTGGCGAGACGGCCTTCTCGCACCTGGAGCGCCTCTGCCACGACGGCGTCCGGCGGCGCTACCACCCCATCACGCCGCGCGTGCTCACGCAGATGGCCCACGAGCTGGACGTCATCGAGCGCACCGGTCTCGCCGAGTTCTTCCTGATCTGCTGGGACATCATGCGCTTCAGCCGCGAGCGCGGCATCCCGGCGCAGGGTCGTGGCAGCGCCGGCGACTCCATCGTGGCCTACGCCCTCGGCATCACCCGCGTCGATCCCATCCGCCACGAGCTGCTCTTCGAGCGCTTCATCAACGAGGGCCGCACCACCTATCCCGACGTAGACATCGACTTCGCCTCGTCCCGCCGCGAGGAGGTCATCGCCTATGTCTACGAGCGCTACGGGGCGGAGCACACCGGCATGGTCTGCAACGTCGTCACCTATCGAGCACGCTCGGCCGTGCGCGAGGTGGGGTACGCGCTGGGGTTCCCGAGGCCGTTGGTCGACCGCGTGGCCAAGGCGCTCGAGACGTACGACTCCGTGATGGTGCGTCGAGACCTGGAGGCGGATGGTGGCTTCGCCGAGTTCTTCGCCGAGCCGGTCGAAGAGGGCGAGGGCATGCGGCAGCTGCTCGACGAGATGGGCGAGCTGCGTCGCCCCACGCCCGCCACCGACCTGCGGCCCGGCCCGACCGACGACGAGGGTGGGCCGGGTGACACACCCGCGAGCGAGCACTTCCTGCGCCACGAGTCGGCGCGCCGGCTGGCCCTCGCCTCGCTGCTGCAGGCGAGCAGCGGGCCGGCCGGGCCCGAGCCCGAACCCGAACCGGAGCGCCGCATCCACGCCAGCAGCGTGGGTGCCGTCGAGCTCGACCCGCTGCCACCTCGTCGCCGCGGCTCGACGATCGGCCTCTCGCCCTGGGATCGCTGGCTGGAGCTATGCGCCCGTATCGACGGTCGGCCGCGGCATCTCTCCATCCATGTCGGCGGCATGCTCGTGACGCGCGCGCCGCTGGTGGACATCGCGCCCCTGGAGCACGCCACCATGCCCGGCCGTGTCGTCGTCCAGTTCGACAAGCGCGACATCGAGACGATGAAGCTCATCAAGCTCGACCTGCTGGGCCTGCGCATGCTCAGCGCTATCGACGACGCGCTGCGTGACATCAAGGCCGACTGCGCGGTGCACCTCGACCTCGACCGGCTGCCGGAGGACATCGGCGAGGTCTTCCGCATGATCTGTGCCGCGGATACGGTGGGTGTCTTCCAGATCGAGTCGCGGGCACAGATGCAGACGTTGCCCAAGAGCCGTCCACAGACGCTGGACGACCTGGTGGTGGAGGTAGCCATCATCCGGCCAGGGCCCATCCAGGGCGACGCCGTGCACCCCTATCTGCGCCGTCGCGGCGGCATCGAGCCGGTGACCTACCTGCACCCGGCCCTCGAGCCCATCCTGGCCGAGACGCTGGGCGTGATCCTCTACCAGGAGCAGGTGATGAAGATCGCCATCGACGTGGCCGGCTTCAGCGCTGCCGACTCCGATGGCTTTCGCCGGGCCATGGGCACGTGGCGCTCGCAGCGTGAGATGGAGAAGCTGCACGCGCGCTTCGTGGATGGCTGCATCCACACCAGCGGCCTGGCGCCCGAGGTGGCGGAGGAGCTGTTCGGCAAGGTCGCCGGCTTCGCCAGCTTCGGCTTCAACAAGAGCCACGCGGCCGCCTTCGCGCGCACCGCCTACGAGTCAGCCTTCCTGAAGCTCTTCTATCCGGCCCAGTTCGTGACCGGTCTCATCAACGCCCAGCCGATGGGCTTCTACCCGGTCGAGGTGCTCATCAACGACGCCAAGCGACACGGAGTGGCGGTGCTGCCGGTGGATATCAACGCCAGCCGCTACCGCACGGCCAGCGAGTGGGTGGGGTTGCCCGGCACACCGCTGCCGGAGGCGTCGGGCATCGACCGGCGACCGGATGTGGTGCGCTCATCCGCGGTGGTGGTGCCCGATGCGGAGGCGCGCGACCGCTTTGCGGCCCCTTCGGCGCGCGGCTATGGCATCCGACTGGGGCTGCACCTGCTCAAGGGCATCGGTGAGGCCGAAGGGGAGCGCATGGATGCGGCGCGCGAGAGCGGTGGCCCCTTCCGCTCGCTGGCCGACCTGGTGGCACGCACGGAGCTGTCCGAAGAGGTCGTGGAACGGCTCATCCGTGCCGGTGCCGCCGATTCGCTGGGCCAGCCACGGCGCGAGGCGCTATGGCAGCTGCGCGAGATCGCCGGCGCCACGCGTGGGCGAGGCGGTGGTCGTGCCCACGGATCGGCTGCGGCCCAGGCACGGCCGCTGGACATCCGCCTGCCGCCGACGCCCGCACCGACCCTGCCACCGCCGAGCGAGCTGGAGCGGCTGGGTGACGCCTATGCCATCCTCTCGCTCGACGCGCGGCGCCAGGTGATGGAGTTGTACCGCCCGGCCCTGGCGCAGCTGGGCGCGCTGTCGCTGGGGGCGCTGGCCGATCGGCAGCCGGGGAGGGTGGCGATCGGTGGCCTGGTGGTCACGCGGCAGCACCCCATGACCGCCCGAGGCACGGTCTTCCTCGCGCTCGAGGACGAGACCGGCATGGTCAACGTGACCCTTTGGCCCAGGGTCTGGGGCCGGCTGCGCGGAGTCGTGCGCCGCCACGCGCTGCTCTACGTGGAGGGCGACCTGCAGGTGGAGTCAGGAACGGTGAACCTCGTGGCGCGCCAGGTCCGGCCCCTGGTCGAGGTCTGCCGCGCGCATGGCGGCCCGGGGCAACCCGACGGTGTGCGCCAGCTCGGCCATGCCGGTATGCGCCGCTTGGGATAGCCCGACGGCGGGGTGCCGCACCGAGCGGTCGCGTCCGCGTCGCTCGCGCTACCTGCGGCGCGCTTCGCGGGCCGCCTGCTTGTCGGCGCGTGCCTGTTCCTTGGCCTTGCGCGCCTGCTCCTGCTCGCGTTGCATGCGGTTGGCCCTGGCGCGCTCCTGCGAGGACCGCAGGAACCGGCGATACCAGGCCGCGAAGCCGCCGGCGAAGACGCCGATCAGCAGGCCGAGACCGATCGTCTGGAAGGCCAGCTCGGCCGACACGGTCGGCGCACCATCGGCCGTCGTGGCCAGGAGCGAGTCGATGTCTTCTCTCGAGGCAGCCTCGTTGGAGAGCAGAACGACGGCCATGAAGAAGGTGCCGCTCAGCAGGCCCAGCATGCCGCCGACGAGATATGACGCACGAGGCGCCACGAAGCCACCGATGAAGAAGATGAAGAGCGTGGTCGGGTGCAGCGTCAGGCTGATGTAGAGCACGATGCCGTCGCGCAGTGGAGCGGGCAGCCCATCGAGCATGCCGTTGATCAGCGCCACCGACAGCACGAAGGTCGCCGCCAGCAGCCCGAAGGGCAGCCACACCAGCGGCTTGCGAAAGACCTGCGGCAGCGCCTTGATGTCCTCGAGGACGTTGGGCATGGCGATGCTGGAGCGGCTGGCACCTTGCTCGGGCGGCGCTTCTGGACCGGCGCCGGCGTCGTCCAGGTCGTCGGTGGGGTCGTCCACGTCACGCTGCTCGTCACGGAAGCGACGGCGCGCTTCGGCTCGACTGGTGTTCTTGGGGCGGATGCGGGTATTGCGGGATTGGGGCACGGGCAGTCCTACTTCCACAGCATGAGCGGGGCGGCGCGATGGTACCGCACCAAGCCTTGCCTTTGCCGCGCACGAGCCCTCGTGAGCGCGTAAGTGCGCGATAAGCGGTCATCGCGATGATGCCCAGCGGACGGCCTGTCCATCGGGGGACCGGTCGCTCCACAACCTGCCCGCCGGACTCGGAGGTCACGATGTCCTGGCGATGGCGAACGCGCTCACCCATGCTCCTGTGCCTGGTCCTCCTCGCGTCGGCCACGCCGGCCGTCGCAGCTGAGGTGGAGTGGCCGCCATCGAGCGCCCTCGTCGTGGGCGAGGTGGTCACGGGTGGTCCGACTGGCTCGGACGAGTACGTCGAGCTCTACAACGCGGCCGATGCACCGGCGCTCCTCGATGAACTCGAGCTCGTGTACGCGTCGGCCACGGGCAAGACCGTGACACGCAAGCACACCTGGTCGCAGGGCCACGTGGCAGCTGGGTCACGTGTGCTCCTGGCCAACGTCGATGGGATCTACGCTGCCATGGCGGACCACACCTACAGCGGTGGTCTCAGTGCCACCGGCGGCTCCGTGGTGCTGCGCCAGGTGGGCGGGTCCGTCATCGACTCACTGTCCTGGGGCGATGCCGGTTCGTCGTTCGTGGAAGGTACGCCGGGGGTCGCGCCCGAGCCCGGTTCTTCTCTGGAGCGCCGTCCCGGTCGCGGCGCAGCCAACCACCGCGACACCAACGACAACGCTGCCGATAGCGTGATCAACCCCGAGCCGGTGGCCGAGGGTTCGCTGGCGATCGCCCCGCCGACACCTGCGCCGACGCCCAAGCCCACACCCACGCCCGAACCGACACCCGCGCCCACGCCCAAGCCGACTCCATCTCCTGTGCCAACGATGACACCACCGCCATCCGCGTCGATGGCCATCAGCGAGGCGCGTCGATGTGCCATCGGGTCCCGCGTCTCGGTGACCGGTACCGTGACCGTCCAACCGGGTCGCATCCTGGGAGACCGCACCCTGGTGGTCCAGGACGCTGGCGGGGGCATCGCCGTCCGCGTACCCATGGGCGTCCCGCACGACCAGCTCTCGCGCGGCGCCATCCTGCGGGTCAGCGGCACCCTCGCCGACCCGTACGGTAACCTCGAGCTGCGGCCGGAGGACCCCGCCGACCTGTCGGTGATCGGCAGCGGCGGCCTGCCGGAACCCATCCGGGTCGACAGCTCCGGCATCGGCGAAGCGATCGAGGGTTCGCTCGCGGCGATCACGGCCACGCTGGTGGATATCGACCGCTCAAGCAGCAGTGCCATCTCGCTGACCGTCCGCGACGAGCGGGGCGACGCGCGCGTTTACGCCTTCGCTCCCGTCGAGCTCGACGCGGCCTCGCTCGAACGCGGCCAGCGACTGCGTGTCACCGGCATCGTGGGCCAGCGTGCCAGCCGGTCGGGTGCGCCTGACGGCCACCGCCTGTGGCCTCGCGCAATGGCTGACGTGGCGGTGCTTGACGGCGCCCCCGTGCCCACCCGGCCGCCCGGTGGCGGTTCTGACGACGACGAGGCGGGAACGGCCCCGCCGCGCGTGGCCATCAGCGATGCGACCCCCGGCCACACCGTCACCATCGTGGGCGTCGTTACCGCGAAGGCGGGCCTCGTGGACTCCGAGGGTCGGCGGGTCACCGTCCAGGATCGCAGCGGTGCCATCCTGGTGCGCTACCCTGCCGGACTTAAGCCAGCGGGTGTGGGCCAGATCATCCGGGCGACCGGCGAGGTCGGCACCTGGTATGACACGAGGCAGCTGGAGGCGCTCACGGTCCCCCGCCTCAAGGGCCACGCGAACCCGGTGCCCCTGGTCCTTCGCCAGCCACCATCGGAGTCGGACGAGTGGCAGCTGGTGTCGGTCACCGTGCACATCACCCACCTCGAGCGGGACGGCGACACGTGGCGAGCGGAGGGCGAGCTGAGCACGGGCGAGGCGCTCCCCGTGGTCGGGCTCGCCGGCAGCGGCACCAACCCCGAGCCGCTGCAGCCGGGGCGCTCGGCGAGGGTCACGGGCATCGTGCGCCGGGCCCACCCGGCGGCGACCGACCAGCGCTTCGCAGTGGCGCCGCGCTCACCGAGCGACATCAGGCTGGGTCGACGTACCTCGGTGCTGGGTGGCGGTGAGGGCACGGGGGCCGAGGGAGACGATGAAGCGGCGGCCGGCACCGAGACCGCCGCGTTCAGCAGCGGCGGGACCACCGTGCTGACCGCGACCCTCGGCTCGCTCGATGCCCTGACGGACCGGGTCGTACGTGTCGGTGGCCGGCTCGAGGCCATCGAGGATCGTCATCTCACCCTGGACGATGGCACCGGCCGCGCCACTGTGCGGCTCGCCGCCGAGATCGGGTCCATCGAGCCGGCTCCGCGACCCGGCGAGGTGGTCAACGCCACTGGTCGTGTCCAGCGAGGCCGCGATGGCCCCGAGGTGGTCGTCGGATCGGTCGCCGACCTGCGCTGGGCAGCCGCGACGGTGGCGTACTCGGCCGCTGGTGCGCTGAGCGCCGAGTCGAGGCCGACCTCGGCGGCCGCCCCGGTGACGACCGACAGCACGGTCGCTCCGGTCCCCGCGGGGCACCGGCCGCTCTGGGATGAAGGGCTGCCGCTCGCGGCCGTCACCGTCGTGGCCGGCTCATCCCTTGGCCTGCTGCTCTCGGCAGCGTTGCTCGCCCGTCGTGCGCGTCGCTTGCTGGCGCCACCCTCGGCCGGCAGCACCGGACCCGGGGGGTGATCGCTGGGCCAGGTGGTACCGTAGGGAGCGGGGGTCGACCGCGTCGAGGTGCACCTGGGACGCCTCTGGGACCCGATCGACAGCAGCAGGAGACACTTGTGGCCTTCACGACCGCGCAGCTGCGCGCTTACCAGCGGATCTGTGACCCGACGAGCGGTCGGATACTGGTCATCGCGATGGACCAGCGCAACTCGATGCGGACGCTCATCCAGGGCGTCGACGAGGCATCCCACGACGACCTCGTGAACGCCAAGCTGGATCTTGTGGCCCACCTCGGCAACGAGGCGCCGGCGGTGCTGCTTGATCCTACGACGGTCATTCCGCAAGTGGTCACCGACGGTGTCCTGGCGCGGGATACGGCGCTGATGGTCGGCATGGACGCGACCGGCTATGAGCCCGGCGGCGACGGGCTTCGCAAGAGCAGCGTGGTCGAGGGTGTGGACGCTCGCCTCGTCCGCGCGGTCGGCGGCGACGTGGCCAAGATGAACGTCTACATGCGCCCAGACAGGGAGGGCCGCGACTCCCACCCCGCCCGTCTGATCGCGTCGGTGGTGGAGGACTGTGCGCGCGAGGGCGTCCTGGTGGCGATCGAGATCCTGACTTACCCGCTCGAGAGCGAGTCGGCAGACGAGTACCAGGCGGTGGCGCCCGATCTCATCGTGCAGGCTGCGGCCATCGCGCGTGCCTGTGGTGCCCCCATGCTGAAGCTGCAGTACCCAGGCTCACTCGAGGGCTGTGCCGCCGTCACCGAGACGCTCGGCGATATCCCCTGGGCCGTGCTCTCGGCCGGCGTGGACCACGCCGTCTTCATCCAGAACCTGCGCACCGCGCTCAAGGGCGGTGCCGCCGGCGCCATCGCCGGCCGCTCGCTCTGGAAGGACTGCCTGTTCGACGATCGTGTCGCGACCGCACAGCGGCTGCGAGAGGTGGCGGTGCCGCGGTTGCGCGAGGTGCAGGCCGTCCTCGCCGAGGCCCCCGCCTAGACAACCGCCCCGATGACGCAGCCATCCGCATCCCGTGGCGCCGCCATCGGCGTCGACATCGGAGGCACCAACCTTCGTGTCGCACGCGTCGCGCGCGACGGCCGGCTGAGTGACTACGTCAAGCTGCGGACCGACTCCACGCCGAGGATCGTGGAGGTCGTGCGCGACCTGTGCCTGCAGCTCCTGGACGAGGATGTCGAGGTGGTCGGCATCGGGATCCCCGGGCGCCTCGATCGCGATGGCCGCACGATCCTCTCCGCGGGCTACGTGGACCTCGCGGGCCAGCGCCTTGGCGAGGTCATCGGGGAGGCGGTCGGGCGGCCCGTGACCCTGGCCAACGACGCCCACATGGCGCTTGCCGCGGAGCTGGAGCTGGGCGCCGCGATCGCAGCCGACGACGTCGTGATGTTCACCGTTGGGACGGGCATAGGCGGCGCCGTGGCGGTGGAGCGGAGGGTGCTGCGCGGGCGGGGCAACTCCGGCCAGCTGGGCCATCTCTCGCTCGACCCGGCCGGGCCGCCCTGCAACTGCGGCCGGCGCGGCTGTTCCGAGGTGCTCGCCTCGGGCACGGCACTCACGCACCTCATCGAGGAGGCTGGGCTGCCTGCAGGTACGACGGCCGA